>CACLJJ010000017.1 GCA_902607215.1 uncultured Pelagibacteraceae bacterium | reverse complement strand
TTTAGATTCAAAGATAATTCTTCTAAATGTTCCTCTTGCCCATCATCACAGGATAGTAGAAATTCTTTGCCATTAAATTTAACGTTTATGTTTGCCATTTATCAATTTCCTCTAACAAAATATCTGTTTCTTGATTTAATTCATCAATTTTTTCATTAAACTTTAATTCTCTATTTTTTTGAGTTAGATTTTTCTCTTTAATTTTTTGCTTAAGTTCATCATAATCACAAAGTAAAAGTCTATATTTCTCCTCCAGTTGTAATTTTTCAATTTCTAATTGATTTTTTTGATCGTCTAAATACTCAGTATGTTCTTTTAATTTGGGATTTATAAAGTTTAAATTTTTTAATTTATCAAGAGCCAAATTAAGTTTTTCTTCTTTTTCACTGAAAGTTTTCATATATATATATTTATAATATTAAATTGAGTCTTCTTAGTCTAGATAGGATAATTATTGAGCGTACTACATAAAGATTTGTCTAATGCAATCAGGTTTCTTTCCATAGATGCGGTTGAAAAAGCAAATTCTGGTCATCCTGGAATGCCCATGGGTATGGCAGATGTTGTTACTGTACTATTTAAGAATTTTCTTAAATTTAATCCAAAAAATCCAAATTGGTTAAATAGAGATAGATTTATTCTTTCAGCAGGTCATGGGTCTATGCTTCTTTATTCCTTGTTATATCTCACTGGGTATAAAAGCATTTCCTTAAATGACATAAAAAATTTCAGACAACTTAATTCTATTTGTGCAGGCCATCCGGAATATCATCCTGGATCGGGAATAGAAACTACAACGGGACCACTAGGACAAGGAATAGCAAACGCAGTTGGATTTGCTTTAGCAGAAGAAATATTAAAAAAAAAATTTGGTAAAAAAATTTTCGATCATAAAACTTATGTTTTAGCTGGAGACGGATGTTTGATGGAAGGAATAAGCCATGAAGCATTAAGTCTTGCAGGCCACCTAAAACTTAAAAATCTAGTAATGTTATTTGATAACAATTCTATATCAATAGATGGTCCAACTAATCTTGCAGTTTCAGATGATTTTGAAAAAAGATTTAAAAGCTATGGTTGGAATTATATTAAAATTAATGGGCATAATGAAAAACAAATTTTTAAATCACTAAAAAAACTCCAAAAATCAAAAAAGCCAACAGTAATTTCGTGCAAAACTAAAATTGGATATGGTTCACCTAACAAAGCTGGAAGTGAATCTGCTCATGGTAGTCCATTAGGCAAAAATGAAATAAATTTAGTAAGAAAAAAGTTAAAATGGAAACACAAGCCATTTGAAATACCTAAAAATATACTAACAAAATGGAGAAGTATTGCTAATAAAGGTTTAAAAGAAGAAGAAAAATGGAAAAAATATTACAACAAGAAAAAAAACGCTATAGACAAAGTATTTTCTAATAAATTTAATAATATTTTTGAAATTGAAAAAAAAAATATTGTTAAAAATTTAGAACCAATTGCTACAAGAAAATCCTCAGAAAAAATTTTGACTTCTCTTGTTGAAAAAAACTTAAATATCATTGGAGGTTCTGCGGATCTCGCGGGCTCAAATAATACTAAAACCAAAAATCATAAGATAATCAAAGCCAACGATTTTAAAGGTAATTATATTCATTATGGTGTGAGAGAGCATGCAATGTGTGGTATAATGAACGGTCTTGCATTACACAGTGGTTTAATTCCTTATGGAGGAACTTTTCTTATTTTTAGTGATTATTGTAAACCTTCTATAAGATTATCTGCTATCATGAAACAAAGAGTCATATATATCATGACACATGACTCTATAGGTCTTGGTGAAGATGGTCCAACTCATCAACCAATAGAACAATTGTCAGGATTAAGATCAATTCCTAATTTAAATGTTTTTAGACCTGCTGACACAATGGAGACTTATGAATGCTGGCAGCTCGCATTAGAAAATTTAAACTCACCTAGTGTTCTTGCTTTAACTAGACAGAAACTTAATCCTGTTCGCAAAGAATTTTTAAATAAAAATCAATGTTCATTCGGAGCTTATGAAGTTTCTAGATCCAACAAAGATATCGAATTAACAATAATGGCTAGCGGCTCAGAAGTAAATTTAGCAGCAGAAATAAGTCATAAATTAGCCACAGAAAACATTTATTCAAAAGTTATATCTGTTCCTTGCCAAGAAATATTTGAGCAACAACCAGATAGTTACAAAAATAAAATTTTGAATGAAGGAAATTTTACCATAACAATTGAAGCTGGAACAACAGTTTGTTGGCACAAATATATTGTTAAAAAAGGTTTAAATTTCGGTATCGAAGATTTTGGAAAGAGTGCACCATATAAAGAAATATATAATTTTTTTGGCTTAACAGCTGATAATATTGTAGAGAAAACAAAGAATCTAATAAGAGGTTAAATATGGCAATAAAAGTAGGAATTAACGGTTTAGGAAGAATTGGTAGAATGGTTGTTAGAGCCATTATAGAAAGTAATAATAAAAATATTGAAATAAAACATATAAATAATAGATCTAATTCTGAAACTAGTTGCTTGTTATTGAGGCATGACTCAATTCACGGAAAATTAAATGCTGATATTAAATTTGAAAAAAACAGTTTAATAATTAATAAGAGAAAAATTTCGTTTTCTCAAGAGTCTAATATCGAAGATATTAAATGGGGAAAATATAACGTTGATTATGTTTTTGAATGTACTGGGAAATTTAATTCTAAAGAAAAATTATTAGCACATTTAAAAAATGGAGCCAAAAAAGTTATTGTTTCTGCTCCATGTAAAAAAACTGATAAAACAATCGTATATGGAGTAAATGAAAAAACTCTAAAGAAAAACGACAATATAATTTCAGCAGCGTCATGTACCACAAACTGTCTTGCGCCCGTAGTTAATGTTTTAAATAATAGTTTTGAAATTGAAAAAGGATTTATGACAACAATTCATTCTTTTACCACTGATCAAAGAATATTAGATAATTCTCATAAAGACCCAAGAAGAGCAAGAAGTGCAAGCCAATCGATTATTCCAACATCCACAGGCGCATCAAAAGCAATTGGAGAAATTATTCCTTCATTAAAAGGAAAGCTTGAAGGTGTTGCTATGAGAGTACCTACGCCCAATGTATCTTTGGTTGAACTAGTTTTTTGCACAAAAAAAGAAATAACTAAAGAAAAAATTAATACAAATTTTATTAAAGCTTCTAAAGGTTCCTTAAAAGGAGTTTTGTACATTACAGAAGAAAAATTAGTTTCAATTGACTTTAATCATAATCCTTTTTCAGCTATAGTTGATGCATCTTTAACCTGTGTAATTGGAAAAAATATGGGCAAAATTTCTGCCTGGTATGATAATGAGTGGGGTTTTTCAAATAGAATGTGTGATTTAGCAGAATATATCCATAAAATTTAATTTTTATGAATAATATCTCAAATAAAGACTTGGTGTTTAAAGGCAAAAAAGTTTTGCTTAGAGTTGATTTGAATGTACCAATGAACAATGGGTTTATAACAGAAACCTCCAGAATAGAAAAAATAATACCAACTATAAATCTATTGATAGAAAAACAGGCAAAAATAATAGTCTTATCTCACATTGGTAGACCAAAAGGAAAATTTATTAAAGGAATGTCTTTAAAACCTATTTCAAAAAAATTAGCTTCATTATTAAATAAAGAAATTATATTTAACCAAAACATAATAAACGAAAATACTCTGTCCGAAGTAAATAAAATTCCAAATGGATCTGTAATGATGTTGGAAAATATCCGTTTTAACGAAGGAGAAGAATCAAATGATAGCAAATTTTCAAAGAAAATATCAAATTTAGGAGATATATATGTCAACGATGCTTTTTCTTGCTCACATAGATCGCACGCATCTATGGAAGGAATTACAAAATATATTCCTTCATATTTTGGCTTACAAATTACTGAAGAAATTAATGCACTAAAAAAAATAACCTCAGAAATAAAAAAGCCAGTTACTCTTATTATTGGAGGTTCAAAAATTTCAACAAAGATTAAAATTATTAATAATTTAATAAAAAAATTTAATAATATAATTATCGTTGGTGGTATGGCAAACACAATGCTAAAATACACTGGCTTAAAAGTAGGAAAATCAATATGTGAAAATAATTGTGGTACTTTAATAGAAGAAATTTTAGAAAATTCTAAAAAATATAATTGTAAAATTATATGTCCTGTTGACGTTATAGTTGCAAAAAATCTTGAAGGTATGGGAATAAAGAAAGATATTAAAGAGGTTGATAATAATGACATGATATTAGATATAGGGCCAAAAACAATTTCTTCTATTAAAACAATAATAAATAATACAAATACAGTATTATGGAATGGTCCGGCTGGATATTTTGAGAATCCAAATTTTCAAAATGGCACCAAACAAATACTAGAGATAATTTCACAAAAAACAAAAAATGATAAAATTTTTTCTGTAGCTGGTGGAGGAGAAACGGTAGAAGCAATAAATAAATTTAAAAAACTTAATTCATTTACATTTGTTTCAACCGCTGGTGGAGCTTTTTTAGAACACCTTGAAGGAAAAACTCTACCTGGTATAAAAGCAATAAATCAAAATGTCTGAATTAAATAACATTGCACAAAAAGTAATTTCAAATGGAAAAGGCATCTTGGCGGCTGATGAAAGCACCGGAACAATGACCAAGCGTCTCGATGCGGTTAAAGTTCCATCAACTCCAGAAAACAGACTTTTGTTTAGAGAAACTCTTTTTTCCTCAGAAGGAATGAAAGGATGTATTGGAGGCGTAATTTTGTATGACGAAACTATTAAACAAATATCTAATTCAAAAAAAACAATACCTGAACTCATATCAACATCTGGTACTATACCGGGAATTAAAGTTGATACTGGAGCAAAAGTTTTAGCAAACTCACCAAAAGAAAAAATTACTGAAGGATTAGATGGATTAAGAGAAAGATTAAAAGAATACTACAAACTAGGAGCAAGATTTACAAAATGGAGAGCGGTATATATAATTTCAAGTGAGTATCCTAGTAAACTATCAATTTATTCAAACGCACATGCATTAGCAAGATATGCTGTTTTGGTGCAAGAAAGTGGAATGGTTCCAATTGTAGAACCTGAAGTTTTGATGGATGGAGAACATAGTGCAGAAGAATGTTTTAACAAAACATCAGAGGTGATTAAAAAATGCTATGAAGAATTAATTAAACACAAAGTCGATTTAAAAGGAACTATATTAAAACCAAATATGATTTTGCCAGGATCGTCGTCTAAAAATAATATCGACAGTAAAAAAATTGCTGAACTAACTTTAAAATGCTTAAAGGGATCAGTGCCATCTGAAGTGCCGGGAATAGCATTTTTATCAGGCGGCCAATCAGAAGAAGAGGCAGCTAAAAATTTGAATAGTATAAATTTAATCAATGATACTAATTTTGTTATGACTTATTCTTATGGAAGAGCGTTACAACAAAGTGCATTAAAATTTTGGTCAAAAGATATTAATAATATCAAAGGTACCCAGGATACTTTTAATCATAGGGCAAAAATGTGCTCGCTAGCAGCTCAAGGAAAGTGGTCAGAAGATATTGAGAAAAGATAGAGTAAATAAAAAATTTATTTATTTAATTTCTCCTAATAGAATTAAAGATAATCTATTTTATTATGATTTAGAACAGATCCTAAAAAAAAATAAAGTTAGCTATTTTCAATTAAGACTTAAAAATGAAACAAAAAAAAAAATAATTTACATTGGAAAAAAAATTAAAAAAATTTGTAAAAAATATAAAGTAAAATTTTTGGTTAATGATGATCCACAATTAGCAAAAAGACTGAATTCTGATGGATGTCATTTAGGCCAAAAAGATATGGATATTTTAAAAGCTAGAAAGATCTTAAAAAAAAAAATTATTGGTGTAACTTGCCATAATTCAATTAATTTAATTAAACAAGCCGTGAATGATAATGCAGACTATATTGCTATTGGCGCATTCTTTTCATCAAAAACAAAAAAAGTTAAATTTAAATCTAATATAATGTTATTAAACCATGCAAAAAATATTACAAATATCCCAATTGTAGCCATAGGAGGAATAAAGCTCAGTAATTATAAAAAACTTTTATTGAATAAAGCAAACTTTTTAGCTATCTCAGGCTACATTTGGAATAATAAAAAATATAAACCATTGGATGCAATAGAGAAATTAAAATGAAAATATCTGCAAATGAAATAAGAGTTGGCATGATGCTAGAATATAAAAACGATTTATGGGAAGTTTTAAAAACACAACATGTAAAACCTGGAAAAGGTGGTGCTTTTGCACAAGTAGAGATGAAAAGTCTAAATAAAAGTACTAAGCTTAATGAGAGGTTTAGATCAAGTGATAATGTTGAAAAAGCATCTATTGATGAAATAAAATTCAATTATTCATATGAAGACGAAAATAATTATTATTTTATTAATCCAAAATCATTTGAACAAATTAATATAAAAAAAAGTATTGTTGGAGATAAAGGAAAAATGCTTACCGAAAATTTAGAAATAATAGTAAGTTTTTATAATGAAAATCCTTTAACTATACATCTTCCAAATCAAATAACTTGTAAAATAGAAACCACAGATGCTACACTAAAAGGTCAAACAGTGTCTTCATCATATAAACCTGCAACGCTAGATAATGGTATAAAAATACAAGTACCTCCTTTTATAGAAAATGGAGATAAGATTATTGTCGATACAAGAACTGTTGAGTACATTAAAAAAGTCTAAATCTTATGAATTCAATTTCACCTAATCTCAATGTTATGATCAAGGCAAGTGAAAAAGCTTCAAAATCTTTAATAAGAGATTTTGGAGAAATAGAAAATTTGCAAGTATCAGTTAAAGGTCCTTCTGATTTTGTTACTAGTGCTGATTTTAATGTTGAAAAAATCCTAATAGAAGAACTAACAAAATCGAAAAAAAATTTTTCTTTCTTAAGTGAAGAGTCTGGTTTAATTAAAAATAAAGATAAAAAAAATATGTGGATTATTGATCCCATAGATGGAACATCTAACTTTTTACATGGTATTCCTCATTTTGCAATTTCAATAGCCTTACAATCTGGTAATGAAATAGTATCTGGTTTAATTTTTGATCCAATTAAAAATGAAATGTTTTATGCTGAAAAAAATAATGGATCTTATTTAAACAATAAAAGGATAAGAGTTTCCAAAAGAAAAAACATTGATGAATGTCTATTTGCAACTAATGGTAAGAAATTTAAAGATGTAAAACTTCACAATAGAAAGTCTGGAAGTGCTGCTTTAGATATGGCGTACGTTGCATCTGGAAGATATGATGGATATTTTCAAGAGAACCTTAATTTGTGGGATATTGCAGCAGGACTCATCTTAGTAAAAGAAGCTGGTGGAATTCTGAATCAGGTTAATTTAACTAAAAATGAAAATTTAGAAATAATTGCTTCAAGCTCAAATATTAATGAAAAAATGCTTGAAAAACTAGGGAAGTTTTAATTGTTTTATAAAATTCTTTTGCTATAAGTCTCAATATGAAAAAAGACATACATCCAAGGTATCACAAAATAAAAGTTGAAATGACGGATGGTACTCAATTTGAAACAAGATCAACCTGGGGATCAGAAGGTGACGTTTTAAAATTAGAAATTGATCCAAAATCTCATTCTGCATGGACTGGCGGAAAACAAAAACTTTTAGACAAAGGTAGAGTAAGTAAATTTAATAAAAAATTTCAAAACTTTAGATCCGATAAAAAATAATGACAAATGGACTATTAATGCCATTAGCGACGGCTGTTTGGTTGGTAGAAAACACCACGTTAACGTTTAAGCAAATAGCGAATTTCTGTAACCTTCATGAAATTGAAGTTCAAGGAATTGCTGATGGGGAAGTGGCAAAAGGTATTAAACCATACAACCCTATAATTTCTGGTCAATTGTCTAGAGAAGAAATCGAACTATCCTCAAAAGATGAGTCTAGACTATTACAAATTAAAAGTAATGATATTGAAATTTCAGGTGAGGAGAAAAAAATTAAAAAATATGTACCTATGTCAAAAAGACAAGATAAGCCAGACTCTGCATTATGGTTAATTAAACAACACTCTCAACTTAAAGATTCACAAATTGCTAAACTAGTTGGCATTACAAAAAATTCAGTAAGTTCTATTAGAAATAAAAGTTACTGGAATTATAATAATTTAAATCCAAAAGATCCAGTTGCTATGAATTTATTTGCTCAAAAAGATTTAGTTCTGGCTTTGGAAAAGGCTGAAAGAAGGATTAATAGAGAAAAAAAAGAAAAAGAAAAAGCCAAACAAACCGCCTAATCAATGTTCAAATCCTATAGACAATAAATTGTTAAAATGCTATTAAATCGCTTTTTTGGAGGTAGTTATTAAAATAGAAGTAAAAGATAATAATGTTGAGCAAGCGCTGAGAGTTTTAAAAAGAAAGCTTCAAAGAGATGGTTTTTTTAAAATTATTAAACTGAAAAATACTTACGAAAAACCTTCGGAAAAAAAGAAAAGAATTCTGCAAGAAAATATAAAAAGAGTTAAAAAGCTTAACAAACTTAAAAATAGAATTTAATATCGCGGGGTGGAGCAGTCTGGTAGCTCGTCAGGCTCATAACCTGAAGGTCGGCGGTTCAAATCCGTCCCCCGCAACCAATTAATAATTCAAATTAAATGGTTTTTTACCAACCTAATAGCAATATAAAAAATATAGAAAGAATAAACAAAAAATAAATTTTTTTTTTCTTTAAAAAATTCCATTGCTAACGAGTTGTTTAAAATTGTAAAAAATAAAATCATTATTAATGGATCATAATACTTGTGATAGATCGTATTTTGTATATTAGAAATAATTAATATAAAAAAAATTATAAAATTATTTAAGTTATTTTTAATAAAAAAACCTATCAGAATAAATGACAAAAAACATATTGGGAAAAAAATTAAATTATTTTTAAAAAAAATATTTGAAATTTGGAAAAAAGCACCTCCCCCAGTAAAATTTAAATTATAATTAAAAAAAAATACATTAATTACTAAAAATATTAATATTAAAAAAAAATTTTTTCTCGTAAATTTATAAAGCTTAGAAAGAAAATCTTTATTTATCAAAAAAGGTATTAAATGAAAAAAAATTATTGAACCTATTATCAATATTTTGTTTGCAAAATTAAAACTTAACGCTGTGGCACCAGCTGCTTCAGCAGGTGCGTTTGAAGTAATAAAATTAATATCTAAAACAAATATATAAAATAGAGCTGGTGTTGATAAAACTATTAAAAAAATTAAAGTATAAATTAGTGTATTATTTTTTTTTTTATCCCACAATATGAATAAGTGATATAAAGCAAAAATAGAAAAATTTGGACTTATATATGCTGAAGCAACCAATAAAAATAAACTTTTCCAAAAATTAATTTCTTTATTTTTTTGTTGAAATTTTAAAATTTGATAAATTGATATAACAAAAAAAGTTAATCCGATTATTCTTGAGTCGGGCCATATGGAAAGTGATCTAAAAGTAGGTGATAAAAAAATTACTACAGATAATATTCCCAAAAGATTAGTGTCTACTTTTTCAAATTTTATCGTCAAACATTTATAAAATGAATAAATTAATATTATTGAAATGTGTAAATTAAATAGTCTTATAAGATCGAAATTAATTCCTAAACTTTTTATAAAACTTAAAAAAATTAAATAAATCGGCGAATGTCTGTGTTTGAAATCATCATAGTTAAAAAAAGTATGTTTGAAATCTTGAAAAAATCCATCTATAACTGGACGATTGGTTCTATCCCAATCTTGAATTGAACCAAAGTTTAAATTCTCATCAAAAAAAAAACCAAAAAGTAAGGAAAGATATAAAATAATTGAGATTGCTACTAAAAAAAAATTATATTTATTTTTTTGAGAAACAAACATGGAAAACTATTTTTTAACACAAGTTATATGAATTCCACAATAGTACTTCCAATAATCTTTGGATAAAAATTCCAATATTTTATTAAATATATCAAAAAATATAAAAAAAAATGTTTTTAAAATTGGAAATTTTAAATATCTATAGATATTTTGATAAGCAGTAATAAATGGACCTGATCCTATTAAATTTGTTTGAATATCAAAATTTTCTGTTGTCAAAAGTTTTTCAAGATAAAAATGTGTTGGTCTAAAAATATCTTTTGGATCTGGATGGTAAGCAACTAAAAAAGGAACATAAATTTCTAATTTTCCGTTAACTTTCAAAATTCTCCTTATTTCAGATAATAAATTTTTATAATTTTCTATGTGCTCTAAAGTGTTAAATAATATTACATTATCGTAACATTGGTCTTTAATATCTAATTTTTTTTCTAGATCAATTTTTATTTCTGATGTTTTAAAAAAATCTGATTTTTCAATTTTTGCCTCACTACAATCTAAATATTCATAATAACTTAGATTTGATCCTTCTCCAGCGCCAAGGTCTATGGTTATACCTTTAATTTTTTTTCCTATTAAAAAATAATTATGAATAAGTCGTACAGGTGATTGATTTTTTTTGAAAGATAAATATAGATGTTTTAAAAAATTATATGACAATGAATATTTGAAAATTTCCATTAAATTCTAAATTTAGATTTCTTGCTATCAATTAAAAAACCTTTAACGGTTTCTAAAGTTAGTGTGTTGAAAGATTTACCAAATTTTTCAATTTTTTCTATAATTGTTGGTGGAATAGTTATAATGTGACAGCCTAGCTCTTTTGCCTGCAAATAATTATATGGCTCTCTAACACTTGCCCATAAAATCTCAACATTTTTAAAATTTCTTACCAATTTCAAACTTTTTTTAATTTCAGGAACTGGATCTTTTCCTGTGTCTGATGCTCTGCCTGCAAATATTGAAATGATCACTTTAGTTCTTTTATTTATAAATTTTAAAATTTTTTTTGTCTGATTGTAATTATAGACTGCTGTTATATTTAGTTTAATGTTTTGACCGTTGAGTATGTTTATAACTTTTCCAGTAAATTTACCCTTTGAATTAGTAACAGGAATCTTAACATAAACATTTTTGCCCCAAGTATTAATTTTTTTTGCTTGTCTTATCATATTTATATGATCATCTGCAAAAACTTCTAACGAAATTGGTTTTTTTGAGCAAATTTTTAAAATTTTTTTAGAATACGACTTGTAGTCTTTTGCTCCAGCTTTTCTCATTAAACTGGGATTAGTTGTAAAACCTTTTACGATTTTTTTTTTATTAAATTTTTTTATTTGATTTAACTCTGCGATGTCACAAAAAATTTTTACAGTCAAAATTTTATCCTATAGATTTTTAGTTATAGTCTCAGTCATCTTTTTTGCATCAGCAAACAACATTAGTGTATTTTCTCTATAAAATAAATCATTATCAATGCCAGCATAACCCGGAGAAAGACTTCTTTTTACAAATAAAACTGATTTTGATTTTTCAACATCCAAAATTGGCATTCCATAAATTGGGCTTTTTGGATCTGATTTAGCGGCAGGATTTGTAACGTCATTTGCTCCAATTACATAAGCTACGTCACAATTAGCAAAGTCGTTGTTTATTTCTTCTAATTCAAATACCTCATCATATGGTACATTTGCTTCTGCAAGCAAAACGTTCATATGTCCTGGCATTCTTCCTGCAACAGGATGTATTGCGTATGATACTTTTACGCCATTTTTTTTAAGAACGTCCACCATTTCTCTTAGTGCATGTTGTGCTTGGGCCACTGCCATACCATATCCTGGAACAATAATTACTGATGATGCATTTTTCATTAAAAATGCAGCATCATCTGCGTTTCCACTTTTTACAGGTTTCTGCTCTTTGCTTTCTCCAGATGAAGATTGATCTGTTCCACCAAATCCTCCCAAAATTACACTAAAGAAAGAACGGTTCATGCCTTTACACATTATATATGATAAAATTGCTCCAGAGGAGCCAACCAGTGCCCCTGTAATTATTAAAGCTGTATTTTCTAATGTAAAACCAATTCCAGCTGCAGCCCAACCTGAGTATGAATTTAACATTGAAATTACAACAGGCATGTCTGCACCGCCAATTGGTATAATTAACAAAAACCCTAATAAAAAAGATATTACAATTATTAACCAAAAGAAATTATCTGACTGTATTTTGCAAAGATAAAAAATTAATACTATAATTGATAAAACTAATAACAAATTCAGATAATGCTGTCCTTTAAATGTTATTGGATTGCCTGACATTATTCCTCGAAGTTTTAAAAAAGCTATTATTGATCCAGAAAATGTTATAGCTCCAATTGAAGCGCCCAAAGACATTTCAATTAAACTTGCAATTTTAATATTTCCTACTGAGCCTAAATTAAAAACTTCAGGATTTAAAAATGCTGATATGGCCACAAAGACTGCTGCCAAACCTACTAAACTATGAAATCCAGCTACAAGCTCAGGCATTGCAGTCATAGGTATTCTGAAAGCAATAAATGCCCCTAAGGATCCACCAATTAATAAGAAAATTAAAAGATATAAAAACCCTGTTGAAAAATTTCCCGCAGCTATAAAAGTAACAATAATGGCGATTGCCATTCCAATAATTCCAAACAAATTTCCTTGTCTTGATGTTTCTGGAGATGAAAGCCCTCTAAGGGCCAAAATAAACAAAATTCCTGAAATTAAGTAAAAAATTGCTAATAAATTTGGTGACATAACTACTTAATTTTTTTTTTCTTTTTGTACATTGCCAGCATTCGTTGTGTTACTAAGAATCCTCCAAAAATATTCACCGCCGCTAAAACAATAGCTAAAAAACCAAAAATATTTGCTGCATTAAAAATAGTTTCTGAATCACCTGCTAAAGATGCTATAATTGCTCCAACTATAATTACTGATGAAATAGCGTTAGTTACTGACATTAATGGTGTGTGTAATGAAGGAGTTACACTCCATACAACATAATATCCAATAAATATAGATAATATAAAAATGCTCAATCTAAATATAAAAGGGTCAATTTCCATAATTTATTTCACCAATGTATTTTTAATTATTTCGTCTTCCATATTAATATTTATTTTTTTATTTTCTTTATCATAAAGATTTGAAATAAAATTAAATAAATTTTTAGCGTAAAGATTTGATGCTGAAACTGGAAGTTTATTTAGGATATTTTTTTCACCCATAATTTTTATGCCATTTTTATCAACTATCTTATCAACCTCTGTAAAAGCTGTATTACCACCCTGCGATGCAGCTAAATCATATATTATAGAACCAGACTGCATATTATTTATCATGTTTTCTTTAATAATTAATGGTGCTTTTTTTCCAGGTATTAAGGCAGTACAAATAACAATATCTATTTTCTTTAAAGTTTCTGCTAAAAGTTCTTCTTGTTTTTTTTTAAAATCATCTGAGGCTTCCTTTGCATATCCACCTTCAGTTTCAAGATTTTCCGAACCCTCAACAGTTAAAAATTTTCCTCCTAAACTTTCTACTTGCTCTTTGGAAGCCATTCTTACATCAGTAGCAAAAACAATTGCTCCCATTCTCTTAGCTGTAGCAATAGCTTGTAGTCCAGCTACACCAGCCCCCACAACCAAAACTTTTGCAGCAGGCACTGTGCCGGCGGCTGTCATCATCATTGGTATAGCTTTTTCAAAAAAAGCAAAAGATTCTATTACTGCTTTATATCCAGCCAAATTTGCTTGGGACGAAAGTATATCCATCGATTGTGCTCTTGTAATTCTAGGAAGCAATTCAAGAGAAAAAATATTTATATTTTTTGATGAAAATTTTTGTATTTCATCTTTATTTTCATAAGCATTAAATGTACCAATTAGTGTTTGGTTTTCTTTCATCATTGATCGTTGGCTTTCTTTTAATAAATCTAATTGAATAATAATATCCGAATTGTTTAATAATTCTTTTTCATCATTGATAATTTTCGCGCCAGCTTCTTTAAATTGCGAGTCATTAAATCCTAAGTGTGTTCCATAGTTTTTAATTAATTGCACTTCAAATCCTAAATTTATATATTTTTTTGTAATTTCAGGTGTAATTGCTATTCTCTTTTCGATTTCCTTATTTTCTGAATTCGAACTAATTATCATAACCAAATCTTATAAAATAAGAGGATATTATTCAAAACTAAAAAAATATAACCGTGACAGTCGCTCACAAAATTATTTCTGTCTAGCTTTAAACTTTGGTTTTTTTTTGTTGATAATGTAAACTCTGCCCCGTCTTCTTACTAGCTTGGAGTTCAAATCTCTTGATTTTAGCGATTTTAAAGAACTTTTTATTTTCATAACATT
>CACLJJ010000016.1 GCA_902607215.1 uncultured Pelagibacteraceae bacterium | reverse complement strand
ACAATATTTAACCCATCTACTTTTATCTTATCTATAGCTCCAAAACCTATCGCTGTATGAGGATCCATTAATATTTTGTGCTCCTCATAAGCTGATTTAATAATATTTAATACCTCATTATCATTCAAGCTTGCTGATAAAAAATGTTTTTTTATTTTTTCAATTTTTTCCTGTGAAATTATATATTTTCCACTTTCCTTAATTTCTGACATTATTTTTTTAGTTGCATTACAATCAAAATCATTCAAATCATAAATTAATCTTTCAAAATTACTTGCAATCTGAATGTCCATACTTGGTGAAATTGTTTGAACTACTTTTTCTGATTTGTACTCACCACTGGAAATTGCTCTGTGAAGAATGTTATTTTGATTTGTTGCAACAATTAGTTTATTAATTGGCAAACCAAGCTTTTTTGCCAAATATCCAGCATATATATCTCCAAAATTTCCTGTGGGTACTGAAAAATTAATTGGTTGATCAGTTTTTGATAAAAAATAACTATAA
The DNA here is from genome assembly GCA_902607215.1 of uncultured Pelagibacteraceae bacterium. Taxonomy (GTDB): domain Bacteria; phylum Pseudomonadota; class Alphaproteobacteria; order Pelagibacterales; family Pelagibacteraceae; genus Pelagibacter. The sequence goes on along the minus strand of CACLJJ010000016.1, from coordinate 14,055 downwards.
AAATAATAAACTGACTGAACAATAATTCTTGCCCAATTGATTGAGTTAACCCCTGACATGTTTATAGATTCAGAAAAGTTTTTATCTGAAAACATAGTTTTAACTAAATTTTGACAGTCATCGAAATTACCTTCTACGGCTAGGTTAAATACATTTTTATCTTTCACAGTTGACATTAATTTTCTTTGGATAGTTGAAATTTTATTGTGAGGATGAAGAACAAATATATTCATATTTTCTTTTCCCTTAATTGCATCTATTGCGGCTGAACCAGTATCACCTGATGTTGCGACTACTACGTTTATAGTTTTGTTATTTTTAGTCAGATAATAATCATAAAAATTGCCCAATAATTGCATAGCTATATCTTTAAAGGCCAAAGTTGGACCATGAAACAACTCAAGAATCTTTGAGTTTCCAATATTTATTAAATCTACAACATTATCCTTTCTGAAAACTGAATAAGATTTATTAACTGCTTCTGTTAATTCTTTTTCATTCATGAAGTTATCAATAAATGGTAATATAATTTTTTTAGCTAGATCATTATAACTAAGACCAGCCATAGATTTCATTTCATCTTCACTAAATTTTTTAATGGAATTAGGTATGAATAGACCTCCATCGTCTGCCAAACCTTTAATAAAAACCTGTTCAAAATTAAATTCTTTTGAACTGTCTCTTGTGCTTATATATTTCATCTATGATATAAAACACTCTAACGTAATTTTTTTGAGTCGCAATCTTTAAATTAAATTATCTATCAAGAATAATACGAAAATTAAAAATAAATATAAAATAGAATATCCAAAGACTTTTTTTGCCTTTTTTAAAACAAATTCATTTTTTTTATATTTATACAAATCATAACATATAAAATTATAATAAATTGTAAGTGCCATAGCTGGTATTAAATAAATAAAACCAGAAAAATTGATTAGGTAAGGTAATATAACAACTGGAATCATTAATATTGAATAAATAAAAATATGTAGTTTAGTTTTTTCGACTCCATCTGTTAGTGGCAACATGGGAATTTGGGCTCTTTTATAATCTTCTATTTTATATAAACTTAAAGCCCAAAAATGTGATGGTGTCCAAAAAAATATTATTAAAAACAATGAAATTGATACCATTGATATAGAATTGGCAGCTATAGACCAGCCTATAACTGGAGGTAATGAACCTGCAATTCCTCCAATAACAATGTTTTGTGGTGTTTTTCTTTTTAGCCAAATTGTATAAATAAAAAGATAAAAAAAGATTGTAAATAATAGCAAAAATGCTGATAATAAATTTGAAAAATAATATAGAGCGCTTACAGAAAGCAGGGTAAGAATTATTCCAAAAATAAGAGCCTGTTTTCTATTAATTTTGCCTGTTGGTATTGGTCTTAAACAAGTTCGTGTCATTAACGCATCTACATCGGACTCATACCACATGTTTAAGCATCCCGCGGCTCCCGCACCTAAGGCAACTAATAAAATTCCAATTGTTGCGTATAAAATATCTGTATTTGAATTTGAAGTAAGTAAACCTACCGCACAAGTAAATATTACAAGCGACATCACCCTTGGTTTCATCAATAATAATAAAGATTTTAGATAAGATAAAATATTAAAAGAAACAGTTTTTTTATTAAGTGTGTTAATGGTCACTTTTAATCAACGTTAAGTGATATAAATATTACTATTAATATAAATCCAATAATAAGTAGATGGTTACCAAGGTCAAATACTCCAATTTTGCTATTTTTTTTATCAATTAATTTTCTATGCAAGGGAACTTGGTCATATGGATTTATTTTAATTTTTGAAACTTCTTCTTTTTCGCTTTCAACTTTTATTGAAAAACCAAACCAAGTTATGTAGATAAAAAATAAAAAAAATAATAAAAACCCAGCTAGTATAGTATATCCATCCATTAATTCTTATCCTCCTATAAAAAAATAAAACAGTCTAGTAAAGAGTGTGTATTGAAACTCTGCGACCATAAGAAATATAAAACATGCAATTGCTGTCATTGGCCACAAAAGAACATTAACTAGCGCATATCTTTCCCAAAATAAATGCATAAAGAAAGCCATAATTAACCCTGCTTTTAAAAACATAAATATCAATATTAAAGTCCATCTAAGTAAACCTTGAAACTGAAACCAATCAACCATGTATGAAAAAAAACTTAAAACAAACAGTAGTCCCCATATCCAAAGGTATATTCCTATCTTGTGTGTTGTTGTTTGTTCTTGTTTTTTTGTTTCTTCCATAATTCAACTTACCATAAATAAAAAAATGCAAATATAAATACCCATACTAAATCTACAAAGTGCCAGTACAAACCAAGAATTTCAATTTCTACATAATCGCCTTTGATTGAAGTAAACCAGCCTCTTTTTCTTTCGTCATAGTGTCCAGCAAAAGTTTTGTAGGCATAAATGAATAAGAAAATTACCCCTATCGATACATGGGTACCGTGAAATCCAGTTATCATAAAAAAAAATGAACCAAATTGCTTCGCACCAAAAGGATTTTCCCAAGGTCTCACTCCTTCATGAATTAGCTTTGACCACTCAAAAGCTTGCATTCCAACAAAAGTAAGTCCACCTATTGCTGTCGCTAATATCAGCCAGCCACACATCTTTCTATTTTTTTCGTAGCCATATTTTACTGCAAGAGCCATTGTTCCACTGCTTGTAATTAATACAAAAGTCATAATAGCAATAAGCAGTAAAGGAACATCAACTCCTCCTACATGTAATGCAAAAACTTCACTTGGATTTGGCCATTCAACTGGAGTTGATCCTCTACCTTTCATGTATGAAATTAAAAAACAACTAAATATAAATGTATCGCTTAGTAAAAAGATCCACATCATTGCTTTGCCCCAATGTACACCTTTAAACATGGTTTGAGCAGAACCTGTGTCTTCAGCCATTCCTCTATATCCAGGTTTAAATTCGTAGCCTTCTATTTTTAGATCAGACATAATATTATTTTCTTACGTTTTTTCTACCTCGCTATTAGTAACGTCACTTGGTGGTGTAGTTTGAGTTATAAAATCCTCTTTTGCCCCAGGAACACTATAATCATAAGGCCATCTATGAACTACAGGAAGTCTATCACCCCAGTTACCATGCTCAGGAGGAACTGAAGGCGTAAGCCATTCTAGTGAATTTGCTTGCCAAGGATTTTTTCCCGCTGGCTTTCCTGTCTTTAAACTTTTTATAATATTATAAATTAATATGAATTGTGCAGCACCAACTATGAAAGCTGCAGTACTTATAAACTCATTCATCCCAACTGCAGAAGTTACGTAAGGACTATCATACATTTCAAAATATCTTCTGGGCACCCCTATGAATCCTAAATAATGCATTGGGAAATAAATTGAATAAGCACCTAGAAAGGTAAACCAAAAATGCCATTTGCCTAATTTTTCACTTAACATTCTTCCTGTAACTAAAGGAAACCAATGATAAACAGCTCCCATAATTACCATAAGTGGAGCAATACCCATCACCATATGAAAATGTGCAATAACAAAATATGTATCGGATAACGGAACATCCACTGTAACATTTCCTAAGAAAATACCTGTGATACCTCCATTGACAAAAGTGACTATAAAACCAAGACACCATAACATTACAGTATTAAGCCTTATATTTCCTCTCCATAAAGTTAAAACCCAATTGTAAACCTTCATTGCTGTAGGAACTGCTATAATAAGTGTTGTGGTTGCAAAGAAAAATCCAAACCAAGGGTTCATGCCACTAACATACATATGGTGTGCCCAAACAAAAAAGCTTAAACCTCCTATTACAACAATGGCCCAAACCATCATTCTATAACCAAATATGTTTTTTCTAGAATGAACTGAGATTAAATCTGAAATTATTCCAAATGCAGGTAGCGCAACAATATAAACTTCTGGATGTCCAAAAAACCAGAACAAATGTTGGAAAAGAATGGGACTTCCACCACCATATTCTAAAACTTCACCAGCTTGCAAAATTGTCGGCATAAAGAAACTTGTTCCAAGTATTTTATCTAAACTCATCATTAACGAACCTACTAGTAGCGCTGGAAAAGCCAACATTGCTAAAACGGTTGCTGTAAAAATACCCCAAACTGTTAAGGGCATTCTCATTAATGTCATTCCTCTAGTACGAGCTTGCAAAACAGTAATTAGATAATTTAATCCACCCATAGTAAATCCGGCTACAAACAAAATTAAAGATAAACACATTAAAAGTATTCCCATACCTGATCCGGGTGTTCCTTCTAAAATTGATTGAGGAGGATAAAGTGTCCAACCCGATCCTGTTGGTCCACCTGGAACAAAAAAACTTGCTAATAAAACTACTACTGCAATAAAAAACATCCAAAAACTTACCATGTTAAGATAAGGAAAAACCATATCTCTAGCACCAACCATTAATGGAATTAAAAAATTACCAAATCCACCAAGAAAAAGTGCGGTTAAAAAGTAAACTACCATTATCATTCCATGCATAGTTACGAACTGATAGTAATGTTCTGCTGTCATGAATGAAGCCAATTCTGGAAAACCTAATTGTAAACGCATTAACCAAGAAAGAATAAGACCAATTATACCTGTAAATGTTGCTAAAAGAAAATATTGTACTCCAATAACTTTAGCATCCTGGCAAAAAACCCATTTAGTAATAAAACTGTGTCCATGATATAAGTCCTGATCACCTACTTCAGCAGGCCTAACATAATCTATATCAGTTGTAGATCCTGAACCTCCGCCTGAAATACTTTCTGAAGATTGTGATTGAATTATTATTTTATCGTTATTATCTTCTGACATAAATTCTCTACTCTTTCATATATATTTTTTTATTCATTTAAATTATTTTTTTGCCAATTTTGTTTTACTAAATTCTATTTCTTCTTGTTTTGCAATTAAATCTGAAAAAGTCTCCTGCTCTTGTAGCCAATTTTTATAATCTTCTTCATTTTTTACAAAAACTCTTCCTCTCATTCCATAATGCCCAACTCCACAATATTCAGCGCACAAAACTTCATACTCTCCAGCTTTGTTCGGTTCAAACCAATAATAAGTTACAACTCCTGGAACAGCATCCATTTTTGCTCTGAATTGAGGTACATACCAATTATGGAGCACATCAACTGATCTTAATAAAATTTTTACAGGTCTATTATTTTTTAAGTGTATTACATCACTTTGTATTAAAATATCATCTTTTCCATTTGGATCTTCTAAAATAATTCCAAAAGGATTATTGTCATTTATATTTTTTATTTTAGTACTACCTAATTTTCCATCTTCGCCAGGCAATCTATATTGCCATCCCCACTGCCAAGCCATAACATCAATGTGTATTGCATTTTTTGGAACATTAATATATTGGTTCCAAACAATAAGCCCTGGAGCTAAGAGTGCTGCCACTCCTAAAGTTGTTGCCCATGTAAGTATTTTTTCTAATTTTTTATCTTCTGGTTTGTATTCTGCTCTGCGTCCTTCTTTGTATGAAAATTTAAATACACAGTAAACCATAAAAAGACAGACTGCTATAAAAACACCTCCTCCGACCCAAAATGTTAAAGTAATAGTATCATCCATCGATCCCCAATTTGAAGCTACATCTGTCCAATACCATGGGGTAAAAATATGGAACAATACTGATCCGAGAATAACTAAAAAAAATATAATACCTGGGTGCATACACGAAATTTATAGAAGAAATCTATCATAAAAACCTATGACAAAATGTCTTATAAATTTCTTTAATTAGCAAGTATATTTAGAGAAAAATGATAGATAAATTCGCAATTCTTCTGGTAATACTCGTATTAGTATTTATTTTTTTTATAGTTATTTCTTTAGGAGCTGGTGCATTTTCCAAAAATACCGTTAAACCAGAAACAAAAAAATATTTGAAGTCCGTAAATGTCTTGCTAATTATAATTGCGGTAGTTGGATCTATTTTGGTTTTATTTCTATAATTTTTGTCTAGGTAATAAGCGACTTGCACCAAGCTATAACTGCATCATTAAAAATATAAATCATTAAAAAAAACATCAACCAAACGATTAATAAATATGTCCAATACAAAGACAAAGCAGATATACTTTTTTCTTCTTCTAAAATTTTATTTTGATCTGACTTTAAAACTTTTGAAGAAACTTTTCCCCAAAAAAATAGTCCTCCTAAAAGATGTAATCCATGAAGTGCTGTAAAAACATAAAAATTTGAAAAATAAGAATTAGTAGAAACATAATTTCCACTTTTCATTAATTGAAACCAAAAAATTACCTGTCCAAATAAAAATAAATAGCTTAGTCCGCCTACAATCAAAAGATTTCTTTTAACTTTTAAAGTTTCTTTTTTTTTTAGATCATTTGTAATTTTACTAAAAAAATAAGTTACAAAAAAAAGAACTAAAGTGTTTAACCATAGTAAGTTTGGTCTTAAAAGATAATTAGTATCTTGATCTGGGGGTAAAGTATAAAGATAACTTGTAAATATTAAACTAAATAAAACTGTTGCAATCCCAAAAATAATTATAACTGCAGACTTTTGAACTGAAATATTAAAAGTTTTTCCTTCATGAGCATTATCTATAGCAGCTCGCTCAGTTTCCCAAGGTTTTTGAAGTAGTGTGCCAAAAAGTTTCTTTAACAAGTTGCTCATTGTTCTTATATAATTACTTAATTAATTATATCAATAATGAAGTTAAAAACATCAATAACAATTATTGCCGGTTGCTTGTTTATTTTTTTATTTATTATGTTGCCAATTTTTTTATCGGTTCAAGATAAAGAAGATGAATATGTCGCATCCTTTAAAGGCTCATCATTTTCACTTAAAGATGTTAATAATAATATAGTTACTGAAAAATCATTTGAAGGACCACTAACTGCAATTTTTTTTGGATTTACCAATTGCCCTGATGTTTGTCCAATGACGTTAAATAACTTGAACTTGGTAATAAATAATTTAGATAAAAAAAAGAAAGAAAAATTTAAAGTTTTCTTTGTTAGCATTGATCCTGAAAGAGATACTCCTGAAATTATTAAAGATTATTTAAACTCTTTCGAAAATAAAATTTATGGAATTACTGGTGATCCTAAAAAGGTGTTTGTTTTATCTCAATCATGGGGAGTGCTTTCAGAAAAAATATTTACAGAAGATGGAAACTATCTAATAAATCATAGTTCATCTGTAATCTTACTAGAAAATGGAAAATATTTAGATCGAATTAGCCACCATGCAACTTACAAAGACATGTTTAAAGCTATAAACAAATATTTAAGATAACAAATTAAAAGTTACTATTGATATCATTGAAATTGCAGCAGTTTCAGATCTTAAAATATTTTCATTAATTTTTAATGGAATTATATTTTTAAGTTTTAAAATTCTTTCTCTTTCTTTAACTGTGAAATCGCCTTCTGGTCCAATTAATACACATAAAGGTTTTATGTCCTTAATGCTTAAGTTGCTATTTTTTGTATTAAGATCTCCAAAAATAATATTCGTTTTTTGATTAGATTTTAAAAAATTCTCTAATTTAACTATTTCTTCTAGTTTAGGAACTTTTAATCTATTGCTTTGTTCTGATGCTTCTACAATGATCTTATTGATTCTATTTTGATTTATTTTTCTAACAATTGTTCTTTCAGTTAAAATTGGAATAAATTTAGTAACTCCAAGTTCAGTTGCTTTTTGTATCATTAAATTTAAATAATTTAATTTAATTGGTGCAAATGCTAACCAAATTTCTTTTTCATCAGTATTTGATCTTATTTTTTTTATTACTGAAAATTCTACAATCCCTTTTGTAATCTTGGTTATTTTTGCTTCCCATTCTCCGTTTTGATTAAATAATGAAAAATTTTCACCTATGTTTTTTCTCATTACTTTAGCTAAATAATGTGATTGAGATTTATCTAGCTTTGAAATTAAATTAAATGATAAACTTTCTTGAAAAAATAATCTAATATTGCTCATTTAAGTAAGTTAATTTATGAAAAATATTAAAGCAATAATATTTGATGCATATGGCACATTATTTGATGTCAATTCAGCTGCAGAAAAATGCAAAGATAAAATTGGAGATGAGTGGGAAGGTTTTGCTAATTACTGGAGAACCACACAATTAGAATACACTTGGCTTAGAAGTCTGATGAATAGACATAAGGATTTTTGGAAAATTACAGAAGATAGCTTAGACAAATCAATGAAAGCTTTTAAAATTGAAACTTCAATGAGAAATGAACTTTTAAATTTGTACAAAATTTTATCTACCTTTCCAGAAGTAAAAGACGTTTTAAATAATCTTAAAGAAAAAAATTACAAACTTGCAATTCTTTCAAATGGTACACCTTCCCTACTTAATGAATTGGTTAAAAGTAATAATTTAGATAATATTTTCGATGATATTTTTTCTATTGAAGAAGTTGGAATATATAAACCACATTCAAAAGTTTATGATATGCCAATTAAAAAATACAAAATACAGAAAAATGAAGTAGCATTTTTAAGCGCAAATACTTGGGATGTATCTGGTGGTGGAAATTATGGTTATAATTCCATTTGGATAAACAGAAATAATAATATTTTTGATAATCTTGATTACAAGCCTAAAAATGAAGTAAAGAATTTAAGTCAGTTGCTTGATATTATCTAATTCTATTTTCTTAGAAGTTTTTATTCAGTATAGAGGTCAATAAAAACAAAAATAAAAGGAGAAAAAATGATTAAAGGACAAAAAGCAGGAATCGGACCAATTGCAGTTGATGTCGAAAAAGGAAAAACTTATGCATGGTGTGCTTGTGGAAAAAGTAAAATCCAACCGTTTTGTGATGGTTCTCACAAGGGTTCAGAATTTAATCCGGTTATATATAAAGCTGAAGAAAACAAAAAAATGTTTTTTTGCGCTTGCAAACAAACTAATAGTCGACCATTTTGTGATGGTTCACATAGCAAATAATAATTAGGAGAGTAAAAAATGGTAAAAATAATTAGTAGTTTTGAATTTGAAAAATTATTTATTAAGTAGGGCTAATGAAAAATATTGAAGTAAGTAAAATTATTGATCCCATCCCAGTCTCTGATGGAGCTGGTGTAAAACTAAAAAGAAGTATTGGTGTCGAACCAGATTATTTTGATCCATTTTTAATGTTAGATGAATTTGGATCAGAAAATAAAGATGACTACATTGGAGGATTTCCTCCCCATCCTCACAGAGGAATTGAAACAGTAACCTATATGCTTAAAGGTGAATTTGAGCATGAAGATAGTACAGGTGCAAAAGGTAAAATGAAATCAGGCGATGTTCAGTGGATGAAAACTGGAAGTGGAATAATACACTCTGAAATGCCAGCAATGTCTGAGGGAAGACTTCATGGCTTTCAATTATGGATAAATATGCCAGCCAAATTAAAAATGAGCAAACCAAATTATATCTATATAGATGCGAACAAAATGCATATTCATAAGGACAATGATAAGCAAGTGAAAGTTATCGCAGGTAAATTTGAAAATTCCGAAGGCCCAGTAAAAGGACACAATGTTGAGCCAATTTATTTTGATATAGAGCTTAAAAAAGATAAAAATTTTAACTTTGAATTATCTCCATCTCACAACTCTTTTATTTACTTAATTGATGGTGAAATTAAAATAGGAGATCAAAATCATAACAAAGTTAAAGATTCAACTTTAATTTTATTAACTAAAGGTGAAATGCTTCAGATATCTGCTTTAACTAAGACTAAATTTTTATTGATATCTGGCAAACCAATTGGCGAACAGATTGCTAGAGGTGGTCCTTTTGTTATGAATACTAAAGCAGAAGTCTTGCAAGCAGTTGAAGATTATCATAATGGTACATTTGTAAAATGAAAGTTATACAAATATCAAAAAATGGCGGTCCAGAAGTTTTAGAATTAAAAGATATAACTTTAGAAAAACCAGGAAATGATGAAGTTACAATTGAACATAAGGCTATAGGATTAAATTATATCGATACCTACCACAGATCAGGTCTTTACCCGCTAAAACTGCCTACTGGTATTGGGGCTGAGGGTGCAGGAATAATTAAAGAAGTAGGATCTAATGTTAAAGAATTTAATGTAGGTGATAAAGTTTCTTACGCTGGTACACCACTAGGTGCCTATTCAACGCATAGAAATTATCCAATAAAAAACCTTATAAAAGTTCCAGACAATATTGATTTAGAGATTGCGGCAACTTTAATGACCAAAGGATTAACAACATTTTATTTATTGCATAAAACTTATCCTGTTAATTCTGGACAAACAATTCTCTTTCATGCTGCGGCTGGTGGAGTAGGTCAAATATTTGGCCAATGGGCAAAAACTCTTGGGTGTACAGTAATAGGAACTGTTGGAGCCGATGAAAAAATCCAGAAAGCAAAAACTTATGGATATGATCATGTAATAAATTACAACAAAGAAAATTTTTCAGAAAAAGTTTTAGAAATTACTAATGGCAAAGGTGTTTCTGTGGTTTATGATGGAGTAGGAAAAAGCACTTTTGAAGGTTCATTAAAATGTCTATGTGTAAGAGGAATGATGATTTCTTTTGGAAATGCTTCTGGCGCTTTATCTCCTATAGATGTACCTAAGTTGTTACAGCCAAAAGGTTTATATTTTATAAGACCTTCTATGCAACAATATTTGAGCACAAGGGAAGAAATTAACGAAGGTGCAAAAATTTTATTTGAAAAAATTGGATCGGGAAAAGTTAAAATTGAAATTTTTAAAAAATATAAACTAGAAAATGTTATCGAGGCTCATAAAGAGTTAGAATCTAGAAAAATTCTTGGACCAGCTATAATTATTCCTTAGTCTAGATCAATTTTCATATCTGATAAATGTAATTTCAAAGTTTCCGTAGATAAATGTATGTCTCTAATAAAAAATAATACAGAAATTATCATTGCTAAACAACATGATCCAAAAATAATTCTTGCTATAAAAATGATATCTAAATAGAGAGCAAAAACTGTCAACATGTTAAACAAGAAACCAAAGCTTGCAAATGCAAGCGTATATTTCATCCAATTAACTCTTCCATTTAAATTAATTAGCTGCTTTTCCCATTCTGGAGGAATATGTTTTTCCCAAACATATTCATCATGAATTTTTCTGATTAGATTGCTTAGTGTATGAAAACGATTGCCATAAACGCTCATCAGCAAAGGTATTGCAGGAAACATCAGGGCTGTAACTGTATAATCAACATTCATAACGAATCAGTTTGATTATGAATCTAGGCTTTGCTATTTACAAGTAAATTCTAATGAAACAACTAAATCTTTTTATTGAACTTACGCGTTTAAAAAAACCAATCGGGTATATGCTATTATTCTGGCCATGTGTGTGGGGATTAACAATTGCCTATGATTTTTCAATGAATATTCAAATTTTTATAAAATATGCTTTGTTATTTTTCTCTGGAGCAATATTAATGAGATCTGCAGGTTGTATTATTAATGACATTGTTGATAAAGATCTTGATGCAAAAGTTGAAAGAACAAAAAATAGACCAATCGCTTCAGGTAAAGTTTCTATCAAGCTAGGTTTATTTTATGTTTTTATTTTATGTGGTTTAGCTCTCATTGTACTAATACAATTTAATTTATTCACAATTATTCTGGCACTTTGCTCAATGCCTCTAGCATTCACATACCCACTAATGAAAAGGTTTACATATTGGCCTCAATTATTCTTGGGGATTACATTTAATTATGGACTAATTTTGGGCTGGACCTCAATAAACTCAGAAATAAGTATTGTTCCTATGATTTTTTATCTAGGAGCCATATTTTGGACATTAGGGTACGACACTATATACGGGTTTCAAGATATTAAAGATGATGAAATTATAGGAGTTAAATCTACATCAATTAAATTTAAAAAAAATCCAAAATTTTTTATTCTTATATGTTATTTAATTTTTATTGTTATTTTAACTTATTTGGGGATTCTAATGAACTTTAATAAGATTTATTTTGGTGGTTTACTATTAATCACAATACATTTATTCATTTTCCAAATAAAAAATTTAATTGTTGATTTAAAGACAAATTGTTTAAAAATTTTTGAATCAAATAATTTCTTGGGATTATTAATTTTCTTAAACTTATTAATTGGAAAAATTATAGCATAATGAATAATACTGATATTTTAAAAAGATTATATAATGATTATACAAAAAACTTTTTAGGCAAAATAGCTCTATCGGTTTTTTTTTCATTAATAGTTGCAAGCTCAACATCATCAATTGCGTGGCTACTTGATCCCGCAATAAAAAAAATATTCATTGAAAAAGACCAATCGTTAATTTTATTAATTCCAGGATTAATTATCGTTGCTTTCGCTGCTAAAGGAATTTCTCTTTATATAGCAAAAGTAATAATGATAGGAGTGGCCCACGAGGTTAAACAAAATATTCAAAATGATATGGTTAGATCTTTAATACAAGCTGATACAAGCATTATTGATAATAAACATACAGGAAAATTTCTTTCAAACCTCACTTTCGATACGGGACTAATTACCAATTTACTTAGTACCGCTATACTAAATCTCTTTAAAGATTCTCTCACTCTAATTGGATTAATGTTTGTGATGTTCTATCAAAATTGGAAATTATCTTTGATTGCAATCATTATGATACCCTTGGCTACATTAGCTGCTAGAACACTTGGAAAAAGAATAGGAAAAGTCACTACTCAAGCTCAAGCAAAATCTGGTGAGCTTACAGCCTACTTGATGGAGATTTTTAAAAATCACAAATTGATAAAAATATTTCAAAAAGAAAATTATGAGTTGGGAAGATCTGAAAAATTTCTTGATAATCTTAAGGAAAGAACAAAAAAAATTGCAATAGTTTTCGTAAGAGCTTCACCAATAATGGAAACTCTTACAGGTATAATGATTGCAGCATTAATTTTTTATGCAGGAAAAATGATTATCAATAATGAAATAGATATAAATAACTTTTTTTCTTTTTTGGCGGCAATGATGCTTGCTTACCAGCCAGTCAGATCTCTTGCCACTCTTAATATGTCTGTAAATCAGGGTCTATCAGCAGCAAAAAGAATATTACCAATAATAGATATAAAAAATGAGATCATAGATAAAAAAGACACTGTTGATTTAAATTTAAGTAATTGTGAAATTAAATTTATAGATTGTAATTTTAAATATAATAAATCAGAAAATTTAATTCTAAAAAATCTTAATATGGAAATTTCAGGTGGAAAAATGACTGCTTTAGTAGGTCATAGTGGTGCTGGTAAATCATCTATTTTAAATTTAATTCCTAGATTTTATAATTGTAATTCAGGAGATATTACTATTGATGGCAAGTCAATATATTCAGTTAAATTAAAAGACTTAAGAAATAATATTTCGATTGTCACCCAAGATATAACTCTTTTTGATGATACTATAAAAAATAATATTTTATATGCAAATATAAATGCAACTGATGTTGAGATTAAAGAGGCGTCGAAAAAGTCTTTTGCTGATGAATTTATAAAAAATCTTCCAAACAAATATGACACTTTAATTGGAGAAAATGGTGTTCGATTATCAGGTGGCGAAAAACAAAGACTTTCGATAGCTAGAGCAATGCTAAAAAAAACACCTATAATTCTTCTCGATGAAGCAACATCTTCGCTAGACGCAGAAACGGAAAATAAAATACAAGAAGCGATAAGTTTGTTAACAAAAAATAAAACAACAATAGTAATTGCCCATAGATTATCTACAATTTTAAACTCAAATAAAATTTTTGTAATCAATAAAGGTGAGGTATCCGATGAAGGAACACATGAACAACTTTTACAAAAATCCTCTATTTACAAAAATTTTTATGAGAAACAAATTAGAAAAGGCTAATGTTAATATATTTATATAGATTTTTAATAAATGTAGTTTTCATTCTTTCTCCAATAATAATTATTTCAAGATTAACAAAAAAAAAAGAGGATTTTAAAAGATTTAAAGAAAAATTTTGTTTTTTTTC
>CACLJJ010000015.1 GCA_902607215.1 uncultured Pelagibacteraceae bacterium | reverse complement strand
GTTGGAAAAGCACCCGCTCTTCATAAAGGTCAGCCAGGAGTTGAGCATAGTAAAGAATTAAGAACTGTTTTGGACAAACTAAGAAGACAACCAATGGCAGTAAAAAAATATGTAACAGTATGCAAAAAAGATTTTGAAGATTATAGAATAGGTATTGTCAGTGGAGTAAGAGGTAAGCCAGTTAAAATTTTAGAAGAGTCTTTTTCATCTGAAGAAGCTTGTGAGCATGCTATTTTTTTAAAGAGACTCGTTGAACTATTGGAAAGGTATGCAGAATGATTAATATTTTTGAAAGGTTAAAATGTTAAGAATTACTGGTTATAGCGATAAATACTCCGCGTTTCCTGGAGAAAAAGTTAAGTTTTATATTAATTCTGAAAAAAAAGAAGATTATGATGTTCAAATTGTAAGATTAATTCATGGAGACACAAATCCAGAAGGTCCAGGATATAAAGAAGAGGAAATTGGAGCACAATGTAATAAAACCTACAAAGGGAGAAATCAAAGAATCCACGGAGGATCTTATATTGTTATTCCGCAAGACGAGAGATTAAACACAAAAAGTTTTACTTTACAGGCATATATATTTCCAACAACTCCAGACAAAGGAAAACAAGGTCTTTTAACAAAATGGAATGAAATGGACAAAAGTGGTTATGGCCTTTTTATTGATGAAAATGCATGCCTTTCAGTAATGATTGGAGATGGCACTGGTCAAGTAATGACTTTATCTAGTGAAAAAAAATTAATGAGGAAAGTTTGGTATTTAATAGCAGCAACTTATAATTCTGAAACAGGAAAACTAAAACTTTATCAAGAACCTTGTGTTACACCAACAAATGGTGGGCTAGGAATGTCTCTGCTGCACCCAGCAGACGAAACTACATCAGTAGTTGAAACAACAAGTAATTTAAAACCAAGAGCAAACATGACACCTTTTTTAATGGCCGCATGTACTCTTGTTGATCGTACAGGAAGGTATATTCAAGGAGGACATTATAAAGAAGCAATAGAGCCAGTTGAATTACCAGAACAAACTTTAACTTATAACGGTAAGATTGATAGACCAAGATTAAGCAAGAAAGCATTGTCAAAAGCAGAAATTGAGTCTTTAGCTAGAGGTTATGGTGGATGTACTTCAGAGTTAAGATCTAAAGTTATTGGTGCTTGGGATTTTCATGCAAATATAACCACAAATATAGCTTCAACTTATATAGTTGATACAACATCAAATCATTTAAATGGTTTTATAATCAATTTACCATGCAGAGGAATGACAGGTTATAATTGGACAGCAGATGAAATGGTCTATCATCACAAACCTGAAGAGTATGGAGCTATACATTTTCATGATGATGATATTGATGATGCAAGATGGGAAATAGATTTCACTTATGAAGTGCCAGATTTAATTAAGAGCGGAGTATATGCTGCTAGATTAAGAATTAACGGTGAAGATTCGTCTGAAACAGAAGATTTCGTTCCATTTGTAATAAAACCTCCAAAAGGAAAAACAACTTCAAAACTTTTATTTGTTCTTCCTTCAAATAGTTATATGGCTTATTCAAATGATAACCTAGGAACAAATTCAGTAGTTGCACAATTACTAGCAGGTAAGGTACCAGTAATGTCAGCATCAGATTTATATTTAAATGAACATAGAGAATATGGATTATCAACTTATTCTCAACACTCAGATGGAAGTGGAGTAGCTATTTCATCAAGATTAAGACCAATACTTAATATGAGACCAAAATATAGACATTGGTTGTCACCTTCGTTATGGCAGCTAAATGCAGACCTTCATTTGACAGATTGGCTAGAAGAAAAAAAGTTAGATTTTGATGTTGTAACAGATGAAGATTTACACATAGAGGGCGTAGACATGTTAAATCGTTATAGATGTGTGTTGACTGGCTCACATCCTGAATATAGTTCAGAAAAAATGCTTGCAGCATATGAGTCATATCAATTGAATGGTGGAAGATGGATATACCTAGGCTCAGATGGTTTTTATTGGATTAGTGAATATCATCCAGATAACCCAAATATTATAGAAGTTAGAAAAGGTGAGGCAGGAACAAGAGCATGGACAGCAAATCCTGGAGAATACAACAATGCTTTTGATGGAAAATATGGTGGAATGTGGAGAGCTCGTGGAAGAATACCATCAAAAGTGTGTGGTCTAACTTTTACAGCTTATGGATTTGATGTTTCTTCTTACTATAAAAGAGAACCTGATAGTAAGAGGCCAGAATGTTCATGGATTTTTGAAGGTGTGGGAGACGATGAAGTAATTGGAGATTTTGGCTTAGTAGGAGGTGGTGCTGCTGGTCTAGAGTTAGACAGATATGATCTAGAATTTGGAACACCACATAATGCTTATTTATTAGCAAGATCAGAAAATCATACGAACCTAATGCTACAAGTTAATGAAGAAATTCACTTCTCAGTTAGAGGTTATTATGGTGGAGGAACTGAGAACCCAATGGTTAGAGCCGATATGATTTATTATAAAACACCAAATGATGGCGCTTTATTTGCGCCTGGATCACTTTCTTGGTGTGGAAGTTTGTCTTACAACGATTATAACAATAATGTTTCTAAGATTTTAGAAAATGCTATCAGAGGATTTTTAAAGGAAGGACCTTTGCCATAATGAGCAAACCTGAATTCAGTAGGCCAACTGGTACAGACGGAAAGGGTATTTTAGGATCTGATGCTCTTAATCCTTTAAACAATTTGGAGAAAGTAGCTTTAGGTGATTTAGATGAAGATAAACTTAATGATCTTGCAAAATGTCTCTTCACTTTAAATAATAGAAAATATGGTCCAATACCAGGAGCATATATGGTAATGTGTACTAAGCCTGGCAAGGAATGGTGTGTAGCTCAACTTAATGCTGACAGAGCAAAACCATTCGTTATATTTGAAGATAAAGTATTTACTTCAATTGAAGCAGCACAGAAAGAAGCAGAAAAAATTAAAAAAGAGCGAGGTGAATCAGCACCAAGGCGTTGTACCTAAATTGAAAGGGATTAAATGTCCGAAAAATCTCTTTGGCTATTTACTTTTATATTGTTGTATGCTTCTTATTGTTTTTTCTGGGGTGTAAGAGGATCAAAATATAATTCAGACAATCCAGAGAGATATTATTTAGCAAATAGAAATATTTCTTCATGGGTTTTTTTCTTTGCAGCAACAGCTGCTACATTTGCTGGATTAACAGTAATATCACAAACCAGCCTTGTATTTCATGATGGCTTTCAATATGTTGGAACAGCATTTATCGCTATAACAGTTCCTCTTGGAAGTATATTCTTTTTTAAAAGACAATGGATGTTAAGTAGAAAGTTTGGATATATTACTCCTGGCGAAATGTATTATGATTATTATAAGAGCGATACAATTCGTGTTATTTCAGTTTTAGTAACTTTTTTCATAGCAATACCTTTGTTAGCAGTTTTTTTTGGAGCAACAGGCTATTTAGTAAATACATTAACTGATGGATATGTTTCTAGAGAATTAAGCATGTGGGTAATTTCCACAATTGTTTTGTTCTATGTGACTAGGGGAGGTTTTAAATCTATTGTTACTGTAGGAGTGGTTCAATCTTGGCTTTATTTTTTAACTATAATTATTTTAGGGGTCATCGTTTATTCTTATGTAGGAAATATTGAAATTTTTGGTAAAGCATTATCAAAAGTAGCAAGCACAACAGTTAGTTCTTGGGGAAGTACGAATGGTTATGGAGGTGGTGATTATAATAGCTATTTTGCATTACCAGGGGCTATTCAATGGGTAGCTGGATTAGGAAAGAATGAAGCGGTGGGAGGTCCTTGGACTGCAATGATGATATTCACTTTTACAATTTCTTTTATGGGAATAGTTCTTTCGCCTTCATTTTCTATGTGGAGCTATTCTGTAAAACATCCAAAGGCTTTTTCTTATTATCAGATATGGGGATCAGCTGTTATCGTAGGTTTATTATTATTTGTATTTACAACATTTCAAGGGATTGGTGCTAGCTTATTAGGAGCAAATGCTGATTTCAATAATAATGGACTTTCTATTGAAACTTTACTACCCGAAGTTTCTAACAAAGATCATTCATTAATAATTTATCATATTATAAGCTTAATGGACAAACATGCTCTTTGGTTAACTGGTTTATTGGCAGTGGGATTAATTGCAGCACTACAGTCAACAGCAGCAGCTCTTTTAATGACATCAGGAAGTATTGTCACAAGAGACCTATATAAAGCATACGTTAATAAAAACATAAGTTGGGAAAAAGAGCGTGCAGCTGCTCGTATAATAATGATGTTAATATTCTTAGCCTCACTTTATATAGCAACATTTGCTAAACCAGCCATGGTTATCTTTAGCGGGATTTCTATTTCTATAGCATTTCAGTTCTTAATTGTTTTACTTGGGCTGGTTTGGTTTCCTTGGATAACAAGAGGAGCTGCAATTTTTGGATTACTTATTGGAATAATTATTGTTATTTTAACAGAAACCATCGGACAGCAAATCACTGGTAATAGACTGCCTTGGGGAAGATGGCCGTTAACAATTCATTCTGGAGTATGGGGATTGTTATTTAATGTATTTATTTGTTTTTCTATTTCTGCTTTTTCAAATATTACAAAAATTGATATTTATAAATCTCATAGACAAAAGTTTCATGATTTTTTAAATGAACATATGGGTCTTCATCCAAGCAGGACAAAACTTAGATCTTTTGCTTATGTAATAGCTTTGATCTGGCTTTTTTTTGGAGTTGGACCCGGGCAAGTGCTTGGAAATAATTTTTTTGGAGAACCTGGTGCAGGTTATGAAGCTTGGATTCTTAAAATACCTTCTATTTGGGGGTACCAGCTAATTTGGTGGATCTTTGGTATAGGATTAATCTGGTTTTTGGCAAGCAAGATGGATTTATCAACTTTACCAAACAAACCAATTCAAGCAAACGATCTTTATAATAAACCAGACGAAGTTCAAGGAGAAGTTAACTATATAGATAAGGTTGGAACAGGTTATGGTTGGATATTAATTCTTGTAGGAATGGCGATATTTTCAATAATATTTTATGTTTATTTTGTATAATCAATTATGATTTTAAACCCATTTAATTTTTATACAACACCCGGAATTCGATTTGGAAGTGGTCAAGCTAAATATTCATGTAAAGAAATTTTTAAGCAACTTGGTTCTCGCATTCTTTTTATTACCGATAAAGGACTAATGTCATTAGGATTAACTAAGCCGACCATAGAAGAGCTAAAAAAAATGGGATCGGTTGTTGAGATTTTTGATGATGTCGAAGCTGATCCTTCTCAAAAAACTCTTTTAAAAGCAATTAATACTGGAAAAAAATTTAAGGCAACAGGAGTTATTGGTTTTGGTGGGGGATCATCAATGGATGTAGCCAAACTATCAGCGTTGATACTTGGTTCAAATGAAGATTTAGAAAAAGCATGGGGAGTTGCAAATGCAAAAGGGCCACGTCTACCTTTAGCTTTATTCCCAACTACTGCTGGTACCGGTTCAGAAGTTACACCTGTATCAATTATCACAGTTGGAGAAGAAGAAAAAAAAGGTGTATCTTCACCAATAATTTTACCTGATTTAGCAATTTTAGATCCAGATCTTACACTTGGTCTTCCTGCGGCAACTACAGCATCAACAGGTATTGACGCTATGGTTCATGCAATTGAGGGATATGCCTCTTTAAATAAAAACAATAATGTTATTTCAAAAATACTAGCGATCGAAGCACTTAAATTGCTTGGAGGTTCGATAGAAAAAGCTGTTATGGATGGATCAAATGTTGAAGCTAGAGGAAATATGCTTATAGGCGCTATGTTAGCTGGAAAAGCTTTTGCAAACTCTCCTGTCGCTGCTGTTCATGCTTTAGCTTATCCAATAGGAGGAACTTTTCATATTTCTCATGGTCTTTCGAATTCATTAGTTTTGCCTTATGTGCTTAGGTTTAATAGTGTTGATGTAAAAGCAGCAAAGAATTACGCTGAACTCGCACCATATGTTTTTCCAAAATTAGATATTAATAAGGGTACACAAGCAATATGTGCTGAATTTATTGATAAGTTGGAAGGCTTATCCAAAAGATTAGGTTTGCCGCAGAAGTTAAGAGAAGTTGATATTCCAAAAGATGCATGTGAGAAAATGGCAAGTGATGCGATGAAACAAACCAGATTGTTAGTTAACAACCCAAGAGAAGTAACTGAAGTAGATGCGCTTAACATTTATCAATCAGCTTGGTAGGATAGATATATATGAAAGATAAAGATATTTTTGAACCAACTACAAAATTTAATACAGGTATCAAGTTATATATGTTTCAAACAGGTTCAATTAAAACGAAATTAAAATTTATAAAAATGAATCAAAGCGATGAACCTTATGAAATACCTGTGCCATGGTTTTTGATAAAACATCCACAAGGAGATGTTATCATTGACGGCGGAATGCCAATAGAAGCAGCTATTGACAAACATAAACATTGGGGCTCTGTAGTCGAAGCTTATGACCCGGTAATGAAAACATCGGAGTGGTGTAGGGATATGGTAAAAACTGTAAATACAAAACCTGAAGATGTTAAGTATGTGATACAAACCCATCTTCATTTAGACCATTCAGGAGCTATAGGACATTTCCCAAATGCTACTCATATCACTCAAAGATTAGAATATGATTATGCATTCAATCCCGACTGGTTTTCTGGTCCAGCTTATGTAAGAGCAGACTTTGATAAACCAAATATTCGTTGGAAATTTTTACAAGGTAAGAAGACTGATTTTTATGATGTTTATGGAGATGGAGTTATAAAAATAATATTTACCCCAGGACACACTCCCGGTCATCAATCCGTATTGATTAAACTTCCAAAAACTGGTCATATGTTATTTACAGGTGATGCATGTTACACAGGTGATCATTGGTGTGATAAGTGTTTACCTGGACTTGTTGCTTCTTCTACCGATGCAGCAGAGTCTGTAAAAAAATTAAGAAAAATAGCAAAGGAACATGATGCAAAAGTCGTATGGGGGCACGATCCTGTTTCTTGGCCTGATTGGAAAAAGGCGCCTATGTTTTACTATGATTAATTCTTGTTACTATTTATATTCTTAATTTTAAATTTGTGTCCTAATGTGAGGCGATCTTGCATATAGAGCAACCATTGGTATAATTAATAAACCTAATATAAACTGTTGTCCTTGCCAACTTAAACCCCAACCAACTAGTACAGTTGTAATTATTTGTAAAATCAAAACTCCAATTACACTTAATCCGTATCCACCAACACCTCCTAATAAAGAAGTACCCCCAACGACAACTGCAGCAATTGTTAAAAACAAATATGTATCACCAACTCCTATAAAGCCACCTCCGCTCCAACCTAAAAGTAATGCACCAGTTAGAGCTGCAAAAAAACCACTAATTACATAAGCTCCAATCCAGTATCCTTTTTCCGAAATAGATAATCTTGCTGATGATAAACGACTTCCTCCAAGAGCATAAAGATTTCTTCCCCATTTAGTTAAACGAAGAGCAACAATTATAATTATAGAAGCGATAATCCAAATTAAAATAATAGGGGGAATAGGCAGTCCCAAAGTTTTACCATTCATAGAAGCAATATTTCTCATCCAATCTGGTACAACACCGAAAACTGTACCAGCTGAAAAAGTACCCATCGCCACAAGAATTTGAACGCCTCCCTTAACAAAAAAACCAACACCTAAAGTTAATATTAATGCTTGACCCTGAAGTCTAAAACTTAAAATACCGTTAACTAATCCCACTATTAGACCCAGTAATAATACTGCAACCAAAGCTAACCATGGTGAAACTCCTTTTGATATTAAAGACATTAGAGCAACATTTGAAGCTCCTATAACAAAGGGAATTGATAAGTCTAGACCACCTAATAAAGCAACAAAAGTTTGACCCACTACAGCTAAACCCAAGAAAGATGCAAACACTAACATTGCTTTCATATTAAGCAGAGAAAGGAACCCCGGTATTGTAAGTGCACCCATTATAAATAACCCAATTAGAACAGAAATTCCAATAAACACGCTTTTTTGGGCGGTAATGAATTGACCGACAACGCCCATTAAAATAATAAACGCCAGGAATATTATAAACGATACTAAAGTACGACCTGAAAAAAAACCTTCAGCAATAAATGAAACAAAAATAAAAATAAGTATTAGTAAAATAAAAGCTAATGCTTTCCATTTATTATTACTAATAGTTTTAAAAAAGAAATTTTCTTCGTGCTCTTCTTCTAGATTTTTTCCATCAACTTGTTCGTCTTTTGGAAATCGAGAAAGTATATTTTGTTTTAAATCGCTATCTATCCATCTAATTGAAAAATGATACCAACCCCATAGTATTAAACCGGTTACTGCTATTGAAAAGGTGACTATGTTCATCCAGTCAGCACCATCATACCAACCCAAAAATGCTGTACCAATACCACACAATATCGCAAACAATAACCCTAAACCTTTAAAGAAAAGAAAAGCAGATTTTCTCATATTATTTTACCTCGTCCCATTGACTTAATTGACTATCTTGAGCTATTTTTTCTTTATAGATTCTCATGAATTGCCAGACTAAAGGAGTAAGGGGCACTCCAATAATAAATACGACTATAATTTTGTAAAATGAATAACCAACAGAATAAAATATTGCAGACCATAAAAAACCTGCAAAAATAACTATATACATGTAAGGAGCAAAACGTTTGTAACTACTCTTGTGTCCCATATTTAAAAATAAAAAATACTGCAATAAAAAAACTGCAAGTATGCTAAAAGCAAATTGTGTATATCCATTCCTTATATTTTCATAAAAAAATCTTTTTGGTCCTTCTTTTTTTACTTGTGAAATATCTCCAATATTTAATTCACTTATTATTTGAGATTGATAAAGTGAAGGATCGTTAGGTATAAAAGTACTTCCTGCAACAAAATAAGTTGCAAGAATGGCTAAAACACCTAATCCAAAAATATAAACATTTGTCAAATTTTTTATTCTGGAATGAACAAAAGGAGCTGTAATAACAAAAAGCAATAATATAATCAATATAACTCCGTATCCTTGAATACCAAAAAGGCTTGCAGTAGTACTTTCTTCTAAATTATTATAAGAGATACTATTTAAAACAATAATTGTTAAGGCGGCAAGAAATAGCATCATAGCGGTTGATTTTGCCCGTGTGCTAAATTGAGGTAACATTGTTATAACAATTAAAGAAGCAAGAAGAATAACTCCAGCAATATAAATTATGCTATAAGCTGTACCTGAAAGAATACCAGCATTTGAAATATCAGTAAGATAATCAATTTTTTCAAGGCTAAAATATTTAGGTGAAGTAGCTTCAATGCTGCTAACTTGATTTGATTGTAGACTTATCTGCTCAGTGTTTTTAAGCAAATCTTTTTCTTTATCTTCAGGATCGAATATTAATCCAGCAACTATAATTGTAACAATTACTACAAAAGATACTGTCGAAGCACTCCTATGTACAGAAAGCAGATAAAGAAGAAGAGCAAGGCCTGCTAGCCCTAAAATTACATATAAAAAAAGTGTTCCGGGAGTTTCAGTAAACTGAACAACCGAGTGTCCAGCTAGAGATCCACCTTGAGCAGTTCCTTCTCCTGTTGTCGTGGAAGCTTCACTTTCCTCAACAATAATATTTCCTGTAGCATCTAATCTACGTACTTTTTGACCTCTTTCATAAGACTTAGAAGCTTCATCGATATCTTGCTTAACTTCAGCTTCAATAATTATGGGCTGATCGTAAACTTGGTGAATTACTACGAACAAACCAGCAAAAGACATAAGAATGAAAAAAACCATTACAGACAAACCCTTAGTAACTCTTTGTACATATGGAAGAAGAAGGCTTACAAGCAAAGCAATAACTAGGACAGCTCCGTAAGATAAATCAGAGACAAAACTTTGTAATCTTTCAAATCTAAAAGTAACTAAAATATAATTGATTAAATAAAGGGTCCCAGCACCTAAAATTGCGCCAAAAGCACCACCCCGACCACCTATAAGGCTAGCTCCCCCAAGAACCAGCGCGGTTACTCCTAAAAGTGTATACTTAGTTCCTTGTATCGGATCTCCAGAGCCAACCAGGGCAGTAAAACATATTGCAGATAACGCAGCAAAAATTCCAGCTATTAAGTGTGCAACTATTCTTACCCAGTTAATTTTAACACCACTTGTAAAAGCGGCACGTTCATCTGAACCCATTAACTTTAAATGACCCCAAAAAGCTGTGTGCGTGATGATATAAAATAAAATTGTTGCTAAAATCAACAGAAGGAATATTTCATTAAATATTGTAAAGCCTTCTCCCCAAGGTATTAGCCAATCTGGCGCAATCCCACCTGGACGAGATAGAATAACAAGATTAATTCCAGTGAATGCTAAAAAGCCTGCCAATGCAACGATAATTGGTGAAACTCTCACGAACACCACAATCAAAGCATAGAACAGTTGCCAAATTAAACCCATGGCAATGGCGTAAATAAACCAACCAACAGATGTTTGTAAATATCCATGAGCATATAATTGGATACTACTAACATTTATAAAACCCATAAAAGGACCAATAGATAAGTCGACACCTCCTCTTCCAGCCATAACAATAAATGTTAAAGCATAAGTTGTTAATATGAGCGGCGCACTAAGAATTATTGCACTACCAATACCTGATTGTGAGATTATAATTGGACTTCTTATCATTGCAAAAATTAATAGTGAAAAGAAAATAAAAATTGGCACCATAAGATACTTATTTGAAGAAGTATCTACACTTGATCTGAAAGATTTTGTTATTTTAGCAACCAGTTCCATAAGCTAATCAAAATAAACTATTTTAATTTTTTCAATACCCATTTTGTTTTTAAAATTTTTTTCTTTATTGTTTAATTTGTCAAAATCAATTATTTTAATTTTTTTGTTATCAAATTTTGAATCAATTTTTTTTATTTTATAATTTTTTTTATTACTGCTTGATTTAATTATTTGATTAAATACACTTTTGTCGTTATCGGTATAGTTTGTAATAGTTTTTACAGTTTTACTTTCATTGTTTATAGATTTGTTATCGTTAAATATTAAAAATTGCTTAAGTTTATCAAAATTTTCAAAATCTGATGACTTATAATAATTATCTTTGCTTTCTGATTTTTTAATTTCTTTAGATGAAGATTTTTTATCATTAACATTTATAATTTTATCGAAATGCTTATTATCAGATGGTGCATATCTTTCTGGATGGATTTTATTTAGATTATCATTTAATTTATTAACTTTAAATTCTTTGAAATTTTTTAACTTTTCGAAGTTAATTAAATCTTCATCTGTATAATAATTATTTATATTTTCTTTTTTCATTAAAATGTTTTTATTTTTATTTTTTTGTCTAAATTTTTATCTTCAGATTTTTTTTCTTTTTCAAAATCAACAACTTTTATAATTTTTTTATTTGAGGTATCTACATTTCTTACGTAAGTATCATCATCCTTTGGTTTTTTTGAAATGCTTGTATAGCTTGAGTTGCTAATACTGGTAGATCCTATTCCTGCTGTTTGGCCAAACATTCCTTCAAGCAAAGTATCTGCGGTAACTTTTTCATTTTCAAAAATATCGAATATAGTGCCATGTCTAAACACAACAACTTTAGGACAAAGACCTATGAATTCCTCTAGCTCACTAGATAGGAAAATAACTGTATTTCCATCTTCTACAAATTTTCTAAGATGAGTATATAAATCTCTTTTGGTACTTACATCAATACCTCTAGCGGGATCATTCAAGATAAGAATTTTTGGATGTGTTGCTAAAGATCTGGCTATCATAACTTTTTGCTGGTTTCCTCCACTTAGTGAACCTATAAGATTATCTTTTGGACCAGTTTTTATGCTTAGCCTTTCAACTTCCCATTCATATATACCATTTAGCTCAAGCCAGTTAACAAAACCTAACCACCCCGCTTTACTTGTTGTTCGATAAAGTGGAACTACTAAGTTTTCATAAATGCTTAAATTAGGAAGTATTCCTTCTTTTTTTCTATCTCCTGAAACAAAAGAGACTCCATTATTTTTAGCATCCATTAAAGAATTATATTTTATGAATTTATCATTGTTATCTAAAACTTCAGTAGTACCCCCATTAGACTCTTGAACACCAGCTAAAATTTTAACAAAATCATCTTGGCCATTACCATCTAAACCTGTAACACCTACGATTTCACCTCTACGCACTTCAAAATTAACTGGTGTACTTTCGGGCCAAACAACTAGATTTTCGGCTCTCATTACCACCTTGTCAGTTTTTGTTTGTACAGCAGTTAATTTGGATTTTTCTCCAGATTCAGTTCTTCCTGTCATTAAACTTAATAAATTTTTTTCGTTAAGATCTTTTTTTTCTAGAACTCCTACATCTTTACCATCTCTCATAACCGTCGCTTTATCACTTATACGTATTAATTCAGCTATTCGATGGGTAACAATAAATACTGCAACACCGTTATCACGTAGCTCTCTCATTTTTTTAAATAGTCTTTCAGTTGAATCAAAATCAAGAGCAGCAGACGATTCATCAAGAATTAGTACTTTTGTATTTTCGCGTAAAAAAGCTCTTCCAATTGTAATCCAAGCTTTAATAGGTAATGACAAATTAAATACTTGAGTATAAGGATCTATATATTCGCCTGCAAGATCTTCCATAAGTTCTTGTGCTTTTAAGACTTTTTCTCTTTGTGTTAAATTTTTGTACCAAAAGCTATCTGAACCAACAAATAAGTTGTCTGCAACAGAAGCTTCCTCAGCTATCATTACTTCTTGGAAAACAGTAGCTATACCCATCTCTCTCGCCATAACAGGTGAAGTAGGAGTGTGGCCCATTACAGAAACTTTGCCTTTATCAATTGGCAAAACACCCGACATTACTTTTGCTAGTGTACTTTTTCCACAACCGTTACCACCAACAATTGCATGAATCTCACCAAAATTTGCATTAAAATTAACTCCGTTAAGGGCTCTAGTTACACCAAAGTATTTGTGAACATCTTGGACATAAATATCACCCTGAACAGTTTTTGATTTGTCAGACAACACCTCTTTGTTAGAGGTGTTGTCTTTTATGTTTTGTTCTGCACTCATACTTTTTTAAAGTATTAGTGAGATTTTGGATCGTATTTCTCTGGATCTGAAGGATTATCAAAGAATGTTTCTACATAAGATCTAGGAGCCCAGTTATCTATTCCTGGATTATCCCATCCCGTAGAGTTTCTATCACAATCTTCATTTAAGACTGCTGCGATATCATCAAAACTCTTTGTCGCAGGACCAACTAATATAGATTGAATCCTTGGACCTTGACCTTGTAAAGTTCTGATCATTACATCAACCCCAAACTCCACTTCATCTCCTGGAGGCCAAGCATATATCGCTTCATCAATATATTTTGGATTTTGTCTCCAATAACATAGAGCACCTAGCTCTCCACCTAATGCGATTGGTGGAATTGGATTACGTCCAGACTGAAGTAATGCTTGTAAAGTTCCAGTTTCTCCTGAAGATTGAACAGCAATACCATGTATCTCTATTGGGTTACTTGATAACCATTGAGATAGTTCTTTCTGTGCAACTTGCGATGTCCAGTTATGTGCTAACTGTGCAACAACTTTTATACCAGGATACTGTGCTAGACCTTCTTTCATACCATCACTTTGTTGGTCAGATGCAGAATAACCAGGAATTCCATCCATGATTATTACATTTCCTTTTTCACCAATTAGCTCAGCCATCCATGCACCAATATAATAACCAACTAGTCGGTAATTAACCGATGTATTGATTGAGTATGGTGATGTTGTAAAGCCTGTAAAGGAAAGTGTCGGAACACCTTTTTCCCAACCATATTTAATTGTTTGGTTAAGTGCTGTTAAGTTTGAACAGCAGATAATAATGGCATCAACTTTTCCACCATCTATCATCTGTCTCATTTGCTGAATTTGCAAAGTGTCATCCAAATTTGACTGCGTTATAACGATTTCATCAACCATTCCTAACGCTTTCCATTTTGGATAAACTACTTCCATCAGTCTTTCCATTGCACCTTTACGCCAAGTGTTACCAGCATATGTACTAGCATAACCTATTGTCCAAGGTGGTTTTCTAGGACTTTTCCACCCCTTCATGACAGTTGGTCCTAAAGGTTGGTCTTTATCCATAAAATCCATGTTGTACACATAGTCTCTCATGTCTTTAGGTACTTTACTTAGACATTCCGTGCACAGTTCACCTGCCGTAGCAATGCTAAAAATTCCTAAAATCCAAGAGAATAGAACAACATAAATCAACTTTTTTATTTTCATAGTTCCCCTCTTTTGTTATTTATCTTTATTACTCTGTCATTTAAGAAGAGTTTTTACCAGCCTATAACACTACCCATTATTTATATGTGTTTTTTTAAGGTTAAATTAATGGTTATTTTAAAAGTAATTTGTATGCTAAATTTAATATTTTATATTGTTGATAAATTATTCTAATAGGAGTTGAATCAACATATATAATTTTAACTTTTGGACTATATTTATTTTATGAAAAAATTTTTTTTAATATTTACAGTTTTCTTATTTTCCTCAACGCTTTTGTTTGCAGAATATCGATTAGAACCTGTTAATTGTACTTTAAAAAAAAAATCTAATTGTGGAGCTTATCTTTATAATAGTAGTACTGGAGCAACATACTTTTGTGACTCAACAAAATGTACAGAGATAATGCCATCACTAGAAGAGGCAAGTGGAGAAGGGGAAGTTAAAGGAACAAAAAAATCTAAAATACCTAAAAAACCAAAAAAAAAGAAATCAAAAATACCTAAGTTTAAAAAGAAAAAATCAGAATAATTTATTATTGTTTTTTTGATTCTGAAATAGTTATTTCTATCGCTGATCTGATTTCGTTGCAAAAAGCAATGTCATCACCTAGAAAAGTTCCTTTAATAAAACTTTGGTTAATCACTCCATTTTGTCTCATGAAATCCATGTAATCATTTGTAAGACTATCTACACTAGATAAAAATTGTTTTTCAGCTTTTTTATTATCTATTTTTTTTATTTTTTTTAAAACAAGAATGCCAAATGGATATAAAAAATTTGCTGATTTAAAAAATTGATTTGCTAAGTCTGGATGTTCATCTTTAATTAATTCAGTTACTGCAGAATTTAAAGAAATACAGCTTTTAATTATTTTATATGTTAATTTATCGTCTTCGAGAAGTTCCTGCAAATTATACCAACTTAGTTGTTCTATTTTTTCAGCCTGTAAAGGAGTGGCAATAAATAATAAAATAATTAATATTTTTTTCATAAAATATTTTTATTTATTATTCTTTGTAACCTGGATCTTCTTTATCAAGAATTGATCTTAAAGCTTTTAAATGAAGTTCACCAAGTCCGGTAGGATAATTTTCCCAATCTTGAGCTGTTTTTTCTGCAACTTCTGAAGTTGCTATTTTTAGTTCTTTGCCAGTTGATAAAGCTGTGATGTAAGTTTCACATGCTTTTTCAAAATAAAATAATTCATCAAAAGCCTGAGCAACAGTTTGACCGGTTGTTAATATTCCATGGTTTGCTAATAACATTGTACGATGGTTACCAATACATGCTGCCATTTTATTTGATTCTTCTTCGAAACCTAGACCGCCAAAATCATTAAAAACTGCAACGCGATTATAAAAACGCATGCTATTTTGATCAATAGGTGGAAGCGTTGGATCTTTTAAAGCAGATAAAGCAGTTGCATATTTTGAATGAACATGAAGTATGCATCTAGCATGAGGTACTTTTTTATGAATGGTACCATGAATATTTATTGCTGTTGGATCAACTAAATAAGGGTTTTTTTTTATTTCCTGAATTTTACTTTCTTCCACTAAGATTAAATCACTTGCTTTAATTGTACTAAAATGCATTCCTGATCCATTAACATAAAAATCATTTGAGTCTGGCATACATACGCTAAAATGATTAGCTATTCCTTCGTGCATATCTAGTTTAGCTGCCCATCTAAAAGCAGCGGCTAAATCATTTAATATTTCTGATCTTTCCATATTCATTATGATAGTATACTTTCTTTAAAAAAAAAATGAGCAAAGTATTTATATCTTGCGCGGTAACTGGATCTGGCGATACAGCATCAAAACATCCAGATTTACCAAAAACCCCAGAACAAATAGCAAAAGCCGCAATAGAAGCTGCAAAAGCAGGAGCTGCAATTGCGCATATTCATGTTAGAGAGGAAGATGGAAAACCTAGCAGAAGATTAGAATTATATAAAGAAGTAGTAGATAGAATTCGTTCAAGTGAAACTGATGTAATATTAAATCTTACAACAGGAATGGGTGGAGATTTAGATATTGGACAAGGAAAAAATCCTTTAGAGTTTGGTCCATTAACAGATATGGCAAATGTAATGGAAAGAATTGCTAATGCAGAACAGTTTTTACCTGAAATTTGTACTTTAGATTGTGGAACTTTAAACTTTGGAGACAGTTCTGTGATTACAGTAAATACACCTAACGATTTAAGAAAAGCTGCTAAAAGATTACAGGAAATAAATGTTAAACCTGAAATAGAGGCTTTTGATTTAGGAAACATGTGGTTTGGAGCTCAATTATATAAAGAAGGATTATTGGATGATCCACCAATGTTTCAAATGTGTCTTGGTATACCCTGGGGAGCACCCGCAACACCTTTAGCGATGCAAGCAATGAAAGATGTAATGCCAAAAGAAGGTATCTGGTCTGGTTTTGCAATTTCAAAAAACGAAATGCCATTTGTTGCTCAAACTGTAATTATGGGAGGAAACCCAAGAGTAGGGCTTGAAGACAATTTATATTTGTCTAAAGGAAAACTAGCAACTAATGCTCAACTAGTTGAAAAAGCACTAAGAATTGTAAATGATCTTGGAGCATCAACAATGACTCCAACTGAAACAAGAGAAAAACTAAAGTTAAAAAACTATAAATAGTTAGTAATTACAAACTTTTTTAATCCATTCGTTCACAATTTCCATCTACCGCTATAACTTGACCAGAAACTTTATTTGATTCGTTTGAAATTAAATGAGCACACATATTTCCAATATCTTCTGGATTAACCCAACTTTTCATTGAGGCCATAGAAATAAAATCATTTTCTATAGTTTTGGCTGAAACTTTTTCAAATTTAGCCTTATCTCTTATTACCCTTTTCATTCTATCGCCCTTAATAGTGCCCGGGCAAATTGCATTCACCCTTATTTTGTATTTACCGAGTTCCATTGCTAGAGTTTTGGTTACACCAACTACGGCCCATTTGCTCGCAGCATAAGGTGAACGAAGAGGATAACCCATAATTCCCGCAACTGATGAAATATTAATTATTGAAGCATTTTTTGATTTTTTTAAGAGAGGTATGGCTTGTTTAGTAAAATAAAAATGACTATTTACATTAACATGTAAAGTGTTTTCCCATTCGTTGGAGTTTAATTTTTCAATTGGTCTTGTTGGTCCTTCAATTCCAACATTATTGATTAATGCATCTAAATTTCTAAATTTCTTTTTAATTTTATTAAAAAAGTCTATTACTTGTGTTTCGTCGGATGCATCAGTTTCTGAAACAAAAATTTGCTTGTTATATAAAGGATGTTTTTTGACTTTATTTATTGCTTTGTGATCAATATCACATAAATAAATTAAAGCACCTTTTGCAACACAAACTTTTGTAGTTGCCCATCCGATTCCTGAAGCTCCGGCAGAAATAATTATTTTTTTATTGCGTAGACTTAACGGCATTAGCCATATGTTCTTTTGTTAAAGCTTTTGAAAGTTCTTTTTCTGTTAGATATCCTTTTATATTTCCTTCTTTGTCAACAACTTCACAGTTTGCATTTGAACAAACTACTTTTGGCAGAAACTCATCTAAAAATTGATCTTCGTTAACTTTAACCAGATTAGATTTATCAATTCCATCAGATGAATTAACAGGCATCATAATAATTTTTGCTTTAATAACTTTTGCACGATTTACATCTTTTACAAAGGCTTCAACATAGTCATCAGCAGGATTCATAATAATATCTATTGGGGTTCCTACTTGAACTAACTTTCCATGATTTAATATTCCTATATGATCCCCTAATTTTAGAGATTCATCTAAATCGTGAGTAATAAATACTATTGTTTT
>CACLJJ010000014.1 GCA_902607215.1 uncultured Pelagibacteraceae bacterium | reverse complement strand
AATCAAATTTTAAAATTTATGGGTGGAGACAAGTTCCAATCAACACAAAAGTTTTGGGCGAAAAAGCAAATAGTAACAGACCCGAAATTACTCAAGTGTTATTTAAATATAATTACAAGAATTTAGTCGATAAGGACCTAGAAAGAAAACTCTATGAGATTAGAAGAAAAATTGAAAAAGAAGCAATTAAAAATAATCTAAAAGATTTTTATATTTGTTCCTTAAGTGCAAAATCAATAATTTACAAAGGCATGTTTTTAGCTGAAGCTTTATCTGATTTTTATATAGATTTAAAAGATGAAAGATTTATTTCAAGATATGCAATATTTCATCAAAGATTTTCTACAAACACATTTCCAAGCTGGGATCTAGCACAACCTTTTAGAGCCATTGCTCATAATGGAGAAATAAATACTTTTAAGGGTAATTGTAACTGGATGAAAGTTCATGAAAATGAAATAGCAAGTCTATTATTTGAAGATATAGAAAATTTAAAACCAGTAATCCAGCCTGGAGCTTCAGATTCGGCTGCTTTAGATAATGTTTTTGAATTATTAAACATTTCAGGACAACCCGCACCTTTAGCAAAATTAATGTTAATTCCAGACGCGTGGTCCAAAAAAAGTAAAATTTTACCAAGAGAACATCAAAGATTATTTAATTTTTTAAATAGCACAATGGAACCATGGGATGGTCCAGCAGCAATTGCTGCAACAGATAATGAATGGGCAATAGTTGCTAATGATAGAAATGGACTACGCCCTTTGAGGTATACGATAACAAAGGATAAATTACTTTTCGCTGGATCTGAAACAGGTATGATTGATTTAGATGAAAAAAAAATTATTTCAAAAGGAAAATTAGGACCTGGAGAAATTATTGGAATAAGAATTAACAAAGGTAAAGTTTTTAATAATAGTGAGATCAAAAATTATTTAGCTAAAGAATTTAAAAATTTTAATAATCAAATAGTTGATCTTGATAAAAAAATTATAATTAATAAGGAAAAGTTTATTTTTTCTGGGTCTGAATTAAGAAAAAGACAACATGCTTTTGGAATAACCATAGAAGATCTTGAGTTAATTCTTCATCCTATGGCAGAGGATGCTAAAGAGGCCGTTGGTTCAATGGGAGATGATACGCCACTTGCAGTTTTATCTGATCATTATAGACCTCTTTATCATTTTTTTAGACAAAACTTTAGTCAAGTTACAAATCCACCTATTGATTCATTAAGAGAAAATAAAGTTATGAGTTTAAAAACAAGATTTGGAAATTTAGGCAATATATTGGATTTTGATAAACTAACTAAAGATAATATTTATGTTTTGGAAAGCCCTATTTTATCAAATTCACAATTTGAAAAATTTGTAAATTTTTTTGGCAAAAACTCAAAAATTATTGATTGTACTTTCACACATGATCAATCTCTCCAAGAATCCTTAGATAATATTTTAAAAGAATCCGAAATTGCTGCAAGACAAGGAACAACACAATTAATTTTAACAGATAAAACAATATCCGAGGAAAAAATTGCAATCCCAATGCTTTTATGCGTGGGGGCAATTAATAACCATTTAATAAAAAATAAGTTAAGAGGATATGTTTCTATAAATGTGCAAACTGGAGAAGCTTTAGATACACATTCATTTGCAACACTTTTAGGAGTAGGAGCAACAACCGTTAATCCATATTTAGCACTAGATAGTTTGCGTCAAAGATATGAAAAAAAAACTTTTTGGAAATTTTAGGTACGAAGAATGTATTGAAAGATATATTGAATCAGTAAATTCTGGACTTTTAAAGATCATGTCTAAAATGGGAATATCAGTTTTAAGTTCTTATAGAGGGGGATGTAATTTTGAAGCCGTTGGATTAAGCCGAACAATAGTCTCCGAATATTTTCAAGGAATAACCTCGAAAATATCTGGCATTGGGTTAACTGGTATAGAAAAGAAGATAAAACATATACATGAACA
Source organism: uncultured Pelagibacteraceae bacterium (assembly GCA_902607215.1). Classification (GTDB taxonomy): domain Bacteria; phylum Pseudomonadota; class Alphaproteobacteria; order Pelagibacterales; family Pelagibacteraceae; genus Pelagibacter. Next base: position 16,462 of record CACLJJ010000014.1, on the reverse strand, counting down.
GGCATTCCAGAATAATGATAGTGTACTGCCTATTGGAGGAATTTATAAATATAGAAAAAATGGGGAAACTCACCAATACCAAGGTAAATTAATCCATTTACTCCAAAGCGCAGTAACAAACAATTCATTTGATACTTATAAAAAATATGCAAAGGGAATTTATGATCTTCCCCCCATAAACATAAGAGATTTAATTGATTTTAGGAAAAGATATTTAAAATCTTCTATAGAAATTTCAGAGGTTGAACCTATATCAAAAATTTTAAAAAGATTTGGAAGTGGAAGCATGTCTCATGGAGCTTTATCAAAAGAAGCTCATGAAACTTTAGCAATAGGAATGAATAGAATTAAAGGCGCATCATGTAGTGGTGAGGGAGGAGAAGATGACAAAAGATTTACTTTAATGAAAAATAAAGATAGTGCAAATTCAAGAGTAAAACAAATTGCTTCAGCAAGATTTGGGGTAACAATTAATTATTTAAATAATTGCAACGAGATAGAAATTAAAATTGCTCAAGGAGCTAAACCGGGCGAAGGTGGACAATTACCTGGTTTTAAAGTAACAGATGAAATTGCCAAATTAAGACATTCAACCCCTGGAGTTACATTAATATCACCACCACCACATCATGATATTTATTCCATAGAGGACTTGGCCCAATTAATTTATGATTTGAAACAAGTTAACCCAAAAGCTAGAGTAGGAGTTAAGTTAGTTGCCTCATCTGGGATTGGAACAATAGCAGCAGGTGTTGCTAAAGCTAAAGCAGATATAATATTAATATCAGGTCATAATGGCGGAACGGGAGCAACACCACAAACTAGTGTTAAGTATGTTGGAATTCCATGGGAAATGGGATTGACAGAAGCTAACCAAGTTTTAACTTTAAACAACTTAAGAGACAAAGTTACTTTAAGAACAGATGGTGGAATAAAAACAGGGAGAGATGTCGTTATCGCAGCAATGATGGGAGCAGAAGAATATGGAGTAGCTACAACTGCTCTTGTTGCTATGGGATGTATTATGGTAAGACAATGCCACTCCAATACTTGTCCCGTTGGTGTTTGTACTCAAGACAAAAAATTAAGAGAAAAATTTAGTGGGACTCCTGAAAAAGTTGTAAATTTATTTACATTTATTGCTCAAGAAGTAAGAGAAATCTTAGCCAATCTAGGTTTTAAAACATTAAACGAGATTATTGGAAGATCAGATTTATTAAAACAAGTTAGTACAGGATCATCAAATTTAGATGATTTAGATTTGCACCCCCTTTTTATTTTGCCTGATCCTGGCGATCATAAAAGATATTGCGAAAAAAAAGAAATTAATAAAGTTCCAGATACTTTAGATCAAAAAATATTTTCTGAAATTGAAGATAAAATTGGCAAAACTAAAATAATTGAAAAAAAATTTGTTATAAAAAATACTCATAGAGCAGTTGGCACAAGAATATCTTATCATTTATACAAAAAGTATGGTTATAACAAATTAGAAGAAGATTTTTTAACTTTGAAATTTAAAGGTTCAGCTGGACAATCTTTTGGAGCATTTGGTATTAAGGGTTTGAGTCTTGTTCTTGAAGGAGATGCAAATGATTATGTTGGCAAAGGATTATCAGGTGCAATAATGTCTATAAAGTTACCTGAAGAAAGTAATTTAGTTTCTGACCAAAACACAATTATTGGAAATACCGTATTATATGGTGCAACATCAGGAAAACTTTTTGCCGCAGGAAAAGCCGGCGAAAGATTTGCCGTAAGAAACTCAGGAGCAATTTCAGTAGTTGAAGGATGTGCCTCTAATGGATGTGAGTATATGACTGGTGGAACGGTAGTTATACTTGGGGATGTTGGAGACAACTTCGCAGCAGGCATGACCGGTGGAATGAGCTTCATATATGACGTTAACAAAAAATTTGATAGAAGAGTTAATTCAGAAACAGTAGTTTGGCAAACACCAGAAACTGACCACTGGATTAACTACCTAAAAAGTTTGGTTAAAGAACATTTTGAAAGAACAAATTCAAAAATTTCAAAAAAAATTATTGAAAATTTTAAAAAAGAAGCTTTTAATTTTTTGCAAGTTTGTCCAAAAGAAATGTTGGATAAATTGGAAAATCCAATAACATTAAAGTCAGTTGCAAAAGAAGTAAGTTAAGGTGCAAGATATAAATATTTTTTAACTATAGTTTAAAATNTCCTACTTATATTGAGGGACTAAATTATATTAGAGACAATTTTATTTAGTTCTAAAATTATTTTTTTTAAATTTCTTTTACTTGATAAACTGTGATCCCCATTTTTAATAATTATTAATTTTTTATTAGCTTTTTGAAATAAATTTAATACCTTTCGAGAGTATTTTACTGGAACAACCTCATCTTTACTACCATGTATCATAGTTACAAAAATTTTTGATTTTAACTTTTTTTTTAAGACCTCATTTTTTCTACCATTCTTTATAAGCTGATATGTGATTGGATATTCATAATTACCATGTTTTAAATTGTATATTCCTTTAGATATAATTTCTTTTTTTATTATTTAAAAAAAAAGTTCATTGGAGTGTTTGGCCATCAGTTATTCTTTGCGTTATGGGAGGTTACTTATTAACTAATTTTTATGATGTATCAGTTAGAACAGGAGATTTATTAGTTATTTTCGGGGCAATATTTTGGAGCCTCCATATTATTTTTATTGGAGAATTAATTAGCGATTTTGATTTACCAGTCAGTGTAGGACTAATACAAACTTTTATTGTATCCTTTTTATCATTCTTAGTAGGTATTACTTATGAAGATTTTGTAATTGAAAATATTTTAAACGAAAAGATTGAAATATTATACTCTGGAATACTTTCGGGTGGATTTGCTTTTGTACTACAAATTTATGCCCAAAAAAATATAAGCCCAGCACCAGCTGCTATTATTTTTTCTTTAGAAGGTGTTTTTGCAACAATTGCAGCATGGGTTCTGCTTAATCAAATTTTAAATATTAATAATATTTTAGGATGTGCATTCATTTTAGCGGGAGTATTATTATCACAATTAATGCCAGCAATAAAAAAAACCTAAATATAAATTATTAAAAACAATACTATAGATAAAATTATTCTGTAAATAACAAAAAGATTTAAAGAAAATCTTTTAACAAATAGTAAAAAATATTTTATTGTTAAATAAGAAAAAATAAAAGATAATATGATTGAAATTAAAACAATGAGATTAAAATCTATATTTTCATCAACTAAACTTTTTAGACTCAATAAGCTAGCTCCTGCAATGGCGGGCATAGATAAATAAAACGATATTTTAGTTGAATCATATCTATCAAAATTCAGAAATCTTCCTGCTGTAATAACAATACCAGATCTACTTACACCAGGTATTAAAGCCAATATTTGAAATAGACCAATTACCAAAATAGATTTAAGTTGTAAATCTGTTTCAATTTTTTTGTCAACTTCAAATTTATCAGCAACGTATAAAAGTAGTGCAAAAATTAAAGTTGTCCATGCTATTACTTCAATATTTCTAAAATAATTAATTAATCCAGATTTGTAAATTATTGCTCCAAAAACTAGTAAAGGCAACGAACCAATAACTAAAAGAAAAAATAAATTTTTATTTTTTATAATATCTTTCAACTCATTTCGAAAATAAATAATTATTGCTAACAATGAGCCTAAGTGTAGGCTAATATCTATTAATAAAGATTGGGATTTAAATTCATAAATTTCAGATATCAAGAATAAATGAGCAGAGGAACTTACCGGTAAAAATTCGGATATTCCTTGAACTGCAGCTAGAATGAATATTTCTAGAAAATTTGAGATCATTAACAATTTGCTTGGTAAACTAATTATATTTAAAATAAAGCAATAACATGCAGGTATATTAGTTATGCAAAAAAGGAATTAAGCCTAATTTATATGAGCTTTATATAAAAAATAGGTCATAAGTATTGTCCTAATTCTGGTTTATTCGTTGATTTACCTGATATATAAGCAATCAAGTATGTCAGAGAAAATGTTAAAATTTGTAAAAATAGATCAGCAAGATCCACCTAAAAGAGATACTTCATTAAGAAAAGAGGATTTTAATGAGATCTATAGTGATTTTATTAATGAAAAGGCCAAAGAACAATCTAGCAGATGTTCGCAATGTGGTGTTCCTTTTTGCCAAATTCATTGTCCCTTAAGTAATAACATACCTGATTGGTTAAAATTAACTGCTGAGGGACGCTTAGAGGAAGCATATCAATTATCACAAAGCACAAACAATATGCCTGAGGTATGTGGAAGAATATGCCCACAGGATAAACTCTGCGAGGGTAATTGTGTGATTGAACAGTCTGGACATGGAACGGTAACAATTGGATCAATTGAGAAATTTATTACAGAAAATGCTTGGGCTAATGGATGGATAAAACCCATCAAAGTAAAAAATGAGATTAAACAAAGCGTAGGCATAATTGGTGCTGGACCAGCAGGTCTTGCATGTGCTGAGGAATTAAGAAAATTGGGTTATCAAGCAACAATTTATGATCGTTATGATCGCGCAGGAGGTCTTTTAATTTATGGAATTCCAAATTTTAAGTTAGATAAATTTGTTGTTGAGAGAAGAACGAATCTTCTTAAAGACGGCGGAATAAAATTTATTCAGAATTTTGAAGTGGGTAAAGATGCAACGCTTGATCAATTAAGGAAAAAACATGATGCAATTCTAATTGCTACTGGCGTTTACAAAGCTAGAGAGATAAATTTACCAGGCCATGATCTAGAAAATATTTTTCCAGCCATGGAATTTTTAACTGCATCTAACAGAAAAGGATTAGGAGATAAAGTAAAGTCTTTTGATAATGGGATACTTAATGCTGAAGGCAAAGATGTTGTTGTAATTGGGGGTGGGGACACTGCTATGGATTGTGTGAGGACCGCAATTAGACAAAATTCTAAATCAGTTAAATGTCTTTACAGAAGAGATAAAAAAAATATGCCAGGGTCTGCAAGAGAAGTATCAAATGCAGAGGAAGAGGGTGTAGAATTTGTTTGGTTATCGAGTCCAAAAGAATTTAAAGGAAAAAATAAAATTCAAAATTTAATTGTGGATAAAATTAAATTAGGAGAACCAGATGACAGCGGTAGAAGAAAACCTGAAATCCAAAAAAATTCATCTTTTGATTTAAAAGCTGACATGGTCATTAGAGCATTAGGTTTTGATCCTGAAGATTTACCAAAATTATTTGAATGCCAAGAATTACAATTATCAAAATGGGGAACAGTAAAAACTAATTTTGATACTATGGAGACTAATCTATCTGGTGTTTTTGCTGCAGGTGATATTGTTAGAGGGGCTTCTCTTGTAGTGTGGGCAATTAAGGATGGCAGAGATGCAGCGATCTCAATTAAAAAATTTTTTGAAATGAAAAAAATTAATAAAGAAAAAGTAGCATAATGAATAACTACGATAAAAACTTAAAACTACTTGAAGATAATTATATTTATTCTAAAAATATGGAACATGATGCTTGTGGTGTGGGACTAGTTGCATCAACCGAAGGAAAAAAATCAAGAAAGATTGTGGAATATGGAATCGAAGCTTTAAAGGCTGTATGGCATAGAGGAGCTGTAGATGCTGACGGTAAAACGGGAGATGGCGCAGGTATACATATTGAGATTCCCTATGATTTTTTTGTAGAAAAGATAGAAACTAAGGGACATAATCATGATCACTCTGAAATATGTATTGGGATGATTTTCTTACCCAGAGATAATTTTATCATCTCCAACTCTTTTTTCTGGTCTGTCAGAAAATTGTAGTAAAATATTTGTAAAACCAAGATCTTTATAAATTCCTAGTATTAAATTTGTTACACTTAAACATTCATCGGTAATTTGATCTTCGGTACAAAAGATATGAGCATCATCTTGAGTAAATGCCCTAACTCTTAGTAAACCGTGTAAAGCACCAGAAGGTTCATATCTATGAACTTTGCCAAATTCAGACATCCTTAAAGGTAAATCACGATAACTTTTTAAACCTTGATTAAAAACCTGAACACAACCAGGACAATTCATTGGTTTGATTGCAAATACTTTTTCATCAGGTGTTGTAGAAGTATACATATGCTCGCCAAATTTTTCCCAATGACCAGATTTTTCCCATAAAGATCTATCTAAAATTTCAGGTGTATTAATTTCTTTATAGCCAGCTTTTTTCTGTTTTGTTCTCATATAATCAACAAGTTTTTGAAATAAGTTCCAACCTTTTTCATGCCAAAATACAGATCCTGGGCTTTGTTCTCTAAAATGAAAAAGATCCATTTCTTTACCCAGCTTTCGATGATCTCTTTTTTCAGCTTCTTCTATTCTTTTCAAATAATTATCTAAATCTTTTTGTGTAGACCAGCTTGTACCATAAATTCTTTGAAGCATTTCATTATTTGAGTCTCCTCTCCAGTAAGCTCCCGATACTTTTGTTAATTTAAAAAATTTTCCAGCTTTTCCAGTTGATGGCAAGTGGGGACCTCTGCATAAATCGTTCCATTTGCCATGAAAATATATTGATACTTGTTCTTCTTTAGGAATACTTTCAATTATTTCAGCTTTATAGACTTCTCCCTTTTTTTTAAAATGTGAAATTGCTTTACTTCTTTCCCAAATTTCTTTTTTTGTAATTTCATTCCGATCAACAATTTCTTTCATTCGATTTTCAATTTTAGTTAAATCTTCATCTGTAAAAGGTTCTTTTCTTGAAAAATCATAATAAAAACCATCTTCAATTACAGGCCCTATTGTTACTTGTGTTCCTGGAAATAATTCTTGAACTGACATTGCAAGAATATGGGCAGTATCATGTCTAATAGTTTCTAAACCTTCTTTGTCTTTATTTGTAAATATATTAATACTGCAGTCTTTTTCAATTATTTCGCTCAAATCTTTTAATTCACCATCAATACTCATTACTAATGCTTGTTTTGAAAGTGATTTGCTAATTTTTTCTGAAACTTCAAATCCAGTAACTTTCTTATTAAAAACTAAATTTTTTCCGTCGGGTAATTTTATTCTTGGCATTAATTAATTAATTTTTTATATTCTGAATAAGTATTAAAACACATTTTTTCAATATTAAATCTATTTAACACATTTTTTCTACCCTCATTACCCATTAAATCTAATGTCAAAGTGTCAAGTTTTATTATTTTGCTTAATTTATTACTTAATGACTGTGGATTGCTACTCTCAAATAATAAGCCCGTTTTATTATCTATTATAGTTTCATTTGATCCGCCAATATTACTTGCAATAATTGGTTTTTTCATAGATTGTGCTTCAACAGCTACTCTACCAAACGCTTCAGGCTCAATTGATGAAGAAACAGCAACATCTGACAAGTGATAAGCAAGTGGCATTTTTTTACAATAATCAATGAATTTGATATTTTTTGTTAAATTGTATTGTTCTGTCAATCTCTCCAGTTTTTTTCTAAAAACCGTTCTGCCTTGGTCATTTCCAAGAATTATTGCAGTAAAGTCTATTTCAGGATTTGTAGATCGAAATATATTTAATGCTTCAATAAACATTTCTTGTCCTTTCCAAGAAGTTAATCTGCCAGGCAACAGTATAACTTTTTTATTTGTATCTAATTTCCAAAGGTTAGTTAATTCTATTATTTCATCTTCCTTAATATTATTTGGATCGAAGTATTCAGTATTAATTCCTCTAAATATTACTAAAAATTTTTTTTTTGAATTTAAATATTTTGAATAATTTTCGTGAATATGGGAAAAAATAAAATTTGATCCTGCAATCAATAGATCTGATTTTATCATAATGGAATTATAAAATTTTTTAATTTTGTTTTCAAAATTATAAGTACCATGAAAAGTTGTTACAAATTTTCTTCTTGTTATTTTAGTTGCAAAATAACAGGACCATGCTGGGGCTCTACTTCTTGCATGTACAATTGAAATATTTAGAAACAAAATAATAAAAGATATAATTATACTATTAATTAATATTAATAATGGATTTTTACTATGAACTGGTAATTTAATTAATTTTACTTTTTTTTTATCGATATATTTAATTAATTCACCCCCGCTTGTTATTATGTAAGATTTGCATCCAACTTCGGGTAGATAGTGAGCCAAATCATAGCAACCAGTTTCAGCACCTCCATATCCTAATTTAGGAATCACTTGTAAAACTTTAAATTTTGATGCCATTAAAGTAAAATATACATTAACAAACGATCTAAATAAACTTTATATGAATAAATTTAAATATTTAAAATTAAGCAAATATAAAAAGATAAGGTATTTATCAATTATTCCTAAAAATAAAATTTATATAGTTTTTCTTCATGGTTTTATGTCTGATCTTGAAGGTGAAAAACCTAAAAATTTTCAAAAATATTGCAAAAAGAAAAAGCTTGGATTTCTTGGACTAGAATATTCTGGACACGGTAAATCATCCGGTAAATTTACATTAGGCAATATTAGCAAATGGTCAGATGAAACCAGAATTACAATAAAAAAAATTGTGAAAAAAAATAATTTTATTTTAGTTGGTTCTAGCATGGGTTCTTGGCTTGCTTTAAAACAATTCAAATATTTTCAGAAACAAATTAAGGGATTTTTAGGAATCGGCTCTGCTCCAGAATTTTTAGAAAGACTTATGTGGAATAAATTTTCAAAAAAAATAAAAAAAGAAATTATATCTAAAGGAATATACAATTTAAAACATGGTAATTATGAATATCCAATCACATATCAGCTTATAAAGAATGGTAGAAAAAATGAGGTCTTAAAAAAAAAGTTAAAATCAAAAATTTTTGTAACTATGATACATGGTAGTAAAGATGAGGTTGTTCCAGTAAAATACTCTCGAAAGGTATTAAATTTATTTCAAAAAGCTAATAAAAAATTAATAATTATTAAAAATGGGGATCACAGTTTATCAAGTAAAAGAAATTTAAAAAAAATAATTTTAGAACTAAATAAAATTGTCTCTAATATAATTTAGTCCCTCAATATAAGTAGGAAATTTTAAACTATAGTTAAAAAATATTTATATCTTGCACCTTAACTTACTTCTTTTGCAACTGACTTTAATGTTATTGGATTTTCCAATTTATCCAACATTTCTTTTGGACAAACTTGCAAAAAATTAAAAGCTTCTTTTTTAAAATTTTCAATAATTTTTTTTGAAATTTTTGAATTTGTTCTTTCAAAATGTTCTTTAACCAAACTTTTTAGGTAGTTAATCCAGTGGTCAGTTTCTGGTGTTTGCCAAACTACTGTTTCTGAATTAACTCTTCTATCAAATTTTTTGTTAACGTCATATATGAAGCTCATTCCACCGGTCATGCCTGCTGCGAAGTTGTCTCCAACATCCCCAAGTATAACTACCGTTCCACCAGTCATATACTCACATCCATTAGAGGCACATCCTTCAACTACTGAAATTGCTCCTGAGTTTCTTACGGCAAATCTTTCGCCGGCTTTTCCTGCGGCAAAAAGTTTTCCTGATGTTGCACCATATAATACGGTATTTCCAATAATTGTGTTTTGGTCAGAAACTAAATTACTTTCTTCAGGTAACTTTATAGACATTATTGCACCTGATAATCCTTTGCCAACATAATCATTTGCATCTCCTTCAAGAACAAGACTCAAACCCTTAATACCAAATGCTCCAAAAGATTGTCCAGCTGAACCTTTAAATTTCAAAGTTAAAAAATCTTCTTCTAATTTGTTATAACCATACTTTTTGTATAAATGATAAGATATTCTTGTGCCAACTGCTCTATGAGTATTTTTTATAACAAATTTTTTTTCAATTATTTTAGTTTTGCCAATTTTATCTTCAATTTCAGAAAATATTTTTTGATCTAAAGTATCTGGAACTTTATTAATTTCTTTTTTTTCGCAATATCTTTTATGATCGCCAGGATCAGGCAAAATAAAAAGGGGGTGCAAATCTAAATCATCTAAATTTGATGATCCTGTACTAACTTGTTTTAATAAATCTGATCTTCCAATAATCTCGTTTAATGTTTTAAAACCTAGATTGGCTAAGATTTCTCTTACTTCTTGAGCAATAAATGTAAATAAATTTACAACTTTTTCAGGAGTCCCACTAAATTTTTCTCTTAATTTTTTGTCTTGAGTACAAACACCAACGGGACAAGTATTGGAGTGGCATTGTCTTACCATAATACATCCCATAGCAACAAGAGCAGTTGTAGCTACTCCATATTCTTCTGCTCCCATCATTGCTGCGATAACGACATCTCTCCCTGTTTTTATTCCACCATCTGTTCTTAAAGTAACTTTGTCTCTTAAGTTGTTTAAAGTTAAAACTTGGTTAGCTTCTGTCAATCCCATTTCCCATGGAATTCCAACATACTTAACACTAGTTTGTGGTGTTGCTCCCGTTCCGCCATTATGACCTGATATTAATATTATATCTGCTTTAGCTTTAGCAACACCTGCTGCTATTGTTCCAATCCCAGATGAGGCAACTAACTTAACTCCTACTCTAGCTTTTGGGTTAACTTGTTTCAAATCATAAATTAATTGGGCCAAGTCCTCTATGGAATAAATATCATGATGTGGTGGTGGTGATATTAATGTAACTCCAGGGGTTGAATGTCTTAATTTGGCAATTTCATCTGTTACTTTAAAACCAGGTAATTGTCCACCTTCGCCCGGTTTAGCTCCTTGAGCAATTTTAATTTCTATCTCGTTGCAATTATTTAAATAATTAATTGTTACCCCAAATCTTGCTGAAGCAATTTGTTTTACTCTTGAATTTGCACTATCTTTATTTTTCATTAAAGTAAATCTTTTGTCATCTTCTCCTCCCTCACCACTACATGATGCGCCTTTAATTCTATTCATTCCTATTGCTAAAGTTTCATGAGCTTCTTTTGATAAAGCTCCATGAGACATGCTTCCACTTCCAAATCTTTTTAAAATTTTTGATATAGGTTCAACCTCTGAAATTTCTATAGAAGATTTTAAATATCTTTTCCTAAAATCAATTAAATCTCTTATGTTTATGGGGGGAAGATCATAAATTCCCTTTGCATATTTTTTATAAGTATCAAATGAATTGTTTGTTACTGCGCTTTGGAGTAAATGGATTAATTTACCTTGGTATTGGTGAGTTTCCCCATTTTTTCTATATTTATAAATTCCTCCAATAGGCAGTACACTATCATTATTCTGGAATGCCTGTTCATGTATATGTTTTATCTTCTTTTCTATACCAGTTAACCCAATGCCAGATATTTTCGAGGTTATTCCTTGAAAATATTCGGAGACTATTGTTCGGCTTAATCCAACGGCTTCAAAATTACATCCCCCTCTATAAGAACTTAAAACTGATATTCCCATTTTAGACATGATCTTTAAAAGTCCAGAATTTACTGATTCAATATATCTTTCAATACATTCTTCGTACCTAAAATTTCCAAAAAGTTTTTTTTTCATATCTTTGACGCAAACTATCTAGTGCTAAATATGGATTAACGGTTGTTGCTCCTACTCCTAAAAGTGTTGCAAATGAATGTGTATCTAAAGCTTCTCCAGTTTGCACATTTATAGAAACATATCCTCTTAACTTATTTTTTATTAAATGGTTATTAATTGCCCCCACGCATAAAAGCATTGGGATTGCAATTTTTTCCTCGGATATTGTTTTATCTGTTAAAATTAATTGTGTTGTTCCTTGTCTTGCAGCAATTTCGGATTCTTTTAAAATATTATCTAAGGATTCTTGGAGAGATTGATCATGTGTGAAAGTACAATCAATAATTTTTGAGTTTTTGCCAAAAAAATTTACAAATTTTTCAAATTGTGAATTTGATAAAATAGGGCTTTCCAAAACATAAATATTATCTTTAGTTAGTTTATCAAAATCCAATATATTGCCTAAATTTCCAAATCTTGTTTTTAAACTCATAACTTTATTTTCTCTTAATGAATCAATAGGTGGATTTGTAACTTGACTAAAGTTTTGTCTAAAAAAATGATAAAGAGGTCTATAATGATCAGATAAAACTGCAAGTGGCGTATCATCTCCCATTGAACCAACGGCCTCTTTAGCATCCTCTGCCATAGGATGAAGAATTAACTCAAGATCTTCTATGGTTATTCCAAAAGCATGTTGTCTTTTTCTTAATTCAGACCCAGAAAAAATAAACTTTTCCTTATTAATTATAATTTTTTTATCAAGATCAACTATTTGATTATTAAAATTTTTAAATTCTTTAGCTAAATAATTTTTGATCTCACTATTATTAAAAACTTTACCTTTGTTAATTCTTATTCCAATAATTTCTCCAGGTCCTAATTTTCCTTTTGAAATAATTTTTTTTTCATCTAAATCAATCATACCTGTTTCAGATCCAGCGAAAAGTAATTTATCCTTTGTTATCGTATACCTCAAAGGGCGTAGTCCATTTCTATCATTAGCAACTATTGCCCATTCATTATCTGTTGCAGCAATTGCTGCTGGACCATCCCATGGTTCCATTGTGCTATTTAAAAAATTAAATAATCTTTGATGTTCTCTTGGTAAAATTTTACTTTTTTTGGACCACGCGTCTGGAATTAACATTAATTTTGCTAAAGGTGCGGGTTGTCCTGAAATGTTTAATAATTCAAAAACATTATCTAAAGCAGCCGAATCTGAAGCTCCAGGCTGGATTACTGGTTTTAAATTTTCTATATCTTCAAATAATAGACTTGCTATTTCATTTTCATGAACTTTCATCCAGTTACAATTACCCTTAAAAGTATTTATTTCTCCATTATGAGCAATGGCTCTAAAAGGTTGTGCTAGATCCCAGCTTGGAAATGTGTTTGTAGAAAATCTTTGATGAAATATTGCATATCTTGAAATAAATCTTTCATCTTTTAAATCTATATAAAAATCAGATAAAGCTTCAGCTAAAAACATGCCTTTGTAAATTATTGATTTTGCACTTAAGGAACAAATATAAAAATCTTTTAGATTATTTTTAATTGCTTCTTTTTCAATTTTTCTTCTAATCTCATAGAGTTTTCTTTCTAGGTCCTTATCGACTAAATTCTTGTAATTATATTTAAATAACACTTGAGTAATTTCGGGTCTGTTACTATTTGCTTTTTCGCCCAAAACTTTTGTGTTGATTGGAACTTGTCTCCACCCATAAATTTTAAAATTTGATTTAGTAAGTTCTTTTTCAACTATAGTCTTGCAGTCTTCTTGAACATTAAAATTATCTCTGGGTAAGAAAATCATCCCAATACATATTTCAGAGTGATCATGATTATGTCCCTTAGTTTCTATCTTTTCTACAAAAAAATCATAGGGAATCTCAATATGTATACCTGCGCCATCTCCCGTTTTACCGTCAGCATCTACAGCTCCTCTATGCCATACAGCCTTTAAAGCTTCGATTCCATATTCCACAATCTTTCTTGATTTTTTTCCTTCGGTTGATGCAACTAGTCCCACACCACAAGCATCATGTTCCATATTTTTAGAATAAATATAATTATCTTCAAGTAGTTTTAAGTTTTTATCGTAGTTATTCATTATGCTACTTTTTCTTTATTAATTTTTTTCATTTCAAAAAATTTTTTAATTGAGATCGCTGCATCTCTGCCATCCTTAATTGCCCACACTACAAGAGAAGCCCCTCTAACAATATCACCTGCAGCAAAAACACCAGATAGATTAGTCTCCATAGTATCAAAATTAGTTTTTACTGTTCCCCATTTTGATAATTGTAATTCTTGGCATTCAAATAATTTTGGTAAATCTTCAGGATCAAAACCTAATGCTCTAATGACCATGTCAGCTTTTAAATCAAAAGATGAATTTTTTTGGATTTCAGGTTTTCTTCTACCGCTGTCATCTGGTTCTCCTAATTTAATTTTATCCACAATTAAATTTTGAATTTTATTTTTTCCTTTAAATTCTTTTGGACTCGATAACCAAACAAATTCTACACCCTCTTCCTCTGCATTTGATACTTCTCTTGCAGACCCTGGCATATTTTTTTTATCTCTTCTGTAAAGACATTTAACTGATTTAGAATTTTGTCTAATTGCGGTCCTCACACAATCCATAGCAGTGTCCCCACCCCCAATTACAACAACATCTTTGCCTTCAGCATTAAGTATCCCATTATCAAAAGACTTTACTTTATCTCCTAATCCTTTTCTGTTAGATGCAGTTAAAAATTCCATGGCTGGAAAAATATTTTCTAGATCATGGCCTGGTAAATTTATCTCTCTAGCTTTGTAAACGCCAGTAGCAATTAGAATTGCATCATGTTTTTTCCTTAATTGATCAAGCGTTGCATCTTTACCCACTTCAAAATTCTGAATAAATTTTATTCCGCCGTCTTTAAGAAGATTCGTTCTTCTCTCAACAACAAATTTATCTAACTTAAAATTTGGAATTCCATAAATTAAAAGACCTCCTGCGCGATCATAACGATCATAAATTGTTGCTTGATAACCCAATTTTCTTAATTCCTCAGCACATGCAAGACCTGCTGGTCCAGCACCAATTATGCCTACGCTTTGTTTAATCTCATTTTTTACTTTGATGGGTTTTATCCATCCATTAGCCCAAGCATTTTCTGTAATAAATTTCTCAATTGATCCAATTGTTACCGTTCCATGTCCAGACTGTTCAATCACACAATTACCCTCGCAGAGTTTATCCTGTGGGCATATTCTTCCACATACCTCAGGCATATTGTTTGTGCTTTGTGATAATTGATATGCTTCCTCTAAGCGTCCCTCAGCAGTTAATTTTAACCAATCAGGTATGTTATTACTTAAGGGACAATGAATTTGGCAAAAAGGAACACCACATTGCGAACATCTGCTAGATTGTTCTTTGGCCTTTTCATTAATAAAATCACTATAGATCTCATTAAAATCCTCTTTTCTTAATGAAGTATCTCTTTTAGGTGGATCTTGCTGATCTATTTTTACAAATTTTAACATTTTCTCTGACATACTTGATTGCTTATATATCAGGTAAATCAACGAATAAACCAGAATTAGGACAATACTTATGACCTATTTTTTATATAAAGCTCATATAAATTAGGCTTAATTCCTTTTTTGCATAACTAATATACCTGCATGTTATTGCTTTATTTTAAATATAATTAGTTTACCAAGCAAATTGTTAATGATCTCAAATTTTCTAGAAATATTCATTCTAGCTGCAGTTCAAGGAATATCCGAATTTTTACCGGTAAGTTCCTCTGCTCATTTATTCTTGATATCTGAAATTTATGAATTTAAATCCCAATCTTTATTAATAGATATTAGCCTACACTTAGGCTCATTGTTAGCAATAATTATTTATTTTCGAAATGAGTTGAAAGATATTATAAAAAATAAAAATTTATTTTTTCTTTTAGTTATTGGTTCGTTGCCTTTACTAGTTTTTGGAGCAATAATTTACAAATCTGGATTAATTAATTATTTTAGAAATATTGAAGTAATAGCATGGACAACTTTAATTTTTGCACTACTTTTATACGTTGCTGATAAATTTGAAGTTGACAAAAAAATTGAAACAGATTTACAACTTAAATCTATTTTGGTAATTGGTCTATTTCAAATATTGGCTTTAATACCTGGTGTAAGTAGATCTGGTATTGTTATTACAGCAGGAAGATTTCTGAATTTTGATAGATATGATTCAACTAAAATATCGTTTTATTTATCTATGCCCGCCATTGCAGGAGCTAGCTTATTGAGTCTAAAAAGTTTAGTTGATGAAAATATAGATTTTAATCTCATTGTTTTAATTTCAATCATATTATCTTTTATTTTTTCTTATTTAACAATAAAATATTTTTTACTATTTGTTAAAAGATTTTCTTTAAATCTTTTTGTTATTTACAGAATAATTTTATCTATAGTATTGTTTTTAATAATTTATATTTAGGTTTTTTTTATTGCTGGCATTAATTGTGATAATAATACTCCCGCTAAAATGAATGCACATCCTAAAATATTATTAATATTTAAAATTTGATTAAGCAGAACCCATGCTGCAATTGTTGCAAAAACACCTTCTAAAGAAAAAATAATAGCAGCTGGTGCTGGGCTTATATTTTTTTGGGCATAAATTTGTAGTACAAAAGCAAATCCACCCGAAAGTATTCCAGAGTATAATATTTCAATCTTTTCGTTTAAAATATTTTCAATTACAAAATCTTCATAAGTAATACCTACTAAGAATGATAAAAAGGATACAATAAAAGTTTGTATTAGTCCTACACTGACTGGTAAATCAAAATCGCTAATTAATTCTCCAATAAAAATAATATGGAGGCTCCAAAATATTGCCCCGAAAATAACTAATAAATCTCCTGTTCTAACTGATACATCATAAAAATTAGTTAATAAGTAACCTCCCATAACGCAA
>CACLJJ010000013.1 GCA_902607215.1 uncultured Pelagibacteraceae bacterium | reverse complement strand
CTACATAATTCAAAAACTGGGCCAAGCCAGTGAGGTATAGCATTAGCATTACCACATAACAACAAACCCAGAATCACGGTCCCTAAAAGTTTTTTCATTTAAACCTTTTTTTAAGTTTACTGATTATAAATCCATAAATAATCATATTTACAACTATTAGGACTATTCCCAGGTATATCTGTAAATTTTTAGTCAGGTTCATTGGATAAACAATTGGCACTAGGTAATTTTGAATAAAACCTTCAGAATATGTTGTTAGATTGGCTTTATGTAAAAACCAATTTTCAAGATAAGTCAGAGGACATATGGAATGGGTTAATTCGATATAAGATCCCCAGATAAAAGCAGGAATGTGGATAAAAATAATTTTTGTTGTAACAAAAAATAATAACGCACCAAATATAACAAAGAGAATAAAAGCAAAATGAACAATTAATGTTAAATTTGCAGCTAATTCATACATTTTTTTACTTTTCTTGGTTATTAAATAAATAACTAAAATCAAAAGTGTTGTTGCACCACAAGAAATCTATAACCAAGATCCCTAAAAGTTTTTTCATTTTTTAATTAAGACCATCTAATCATTCCAATAACACCAGCGCTAGCATAAAAGAACTGTAATAATAATATTCCTTTGTGTTTTCCTCGATAAGCCCAGATGCCTATTAAGGCTGCTGATAATAATAACAATGAAAAGCCAATAAATTCTATACCAATATTTAATGCAACAAATAAAGAGTACAAAATTGCTGTCGTAACACCTGTCCATTCAAAAATTTTATTATTCATAATAAAATGTTACCAAAAAGCTCTAGAATGTACCATTTGATTTATCT
Organism: uncultured Pelagibacteraceae bacterium; assembly: GCA_902607215.1. Lineage (GTDB taxonomy): Bacteria > Pseudomonadota > Alphaproteobacteria > Pelagibacterales > Pelagibacteraceae > Pelagibacter. Next base: position 18,155 of record CACLJJ010000013.1, on the reverse strand, counting down.
CAACTTGGCCTAGTTTAATGAGTGTTTTTACTGAATCTTTATGCGAATTATTTTTAATTAATTTTAAATTGTCCGAATAACTAGTGTGAAGTAGTGTGTCCGACTAACCCCAAATCAAATGGTCAGTTAATAATGAAATATCAGTCTTTTTTAAGTTTTCATATTAAGCAATTGATGTATAAGAGCCTCAAAATATGATTAACAATATTCGAAACATCACAATCATTGCTCACGTTGATCATGGCAAGACAACTATGATTGACACATTAATGAAACAAAGTGGGTCATTTAGAGAAAACGAAATTGTAGAAGAAAGGTTAATGGACTCTGGAGAATTGGAAAAAGAAAGAGGAATTACAATTTTAGCGTTCATAAAAGTAAAGGCGGAAGAAAATTTTTCGTTAGCTCATCTGCTGCATTTCCACCAAAAAGTGACGATTATGACAGAATAAAAATTAGTAATAAATATGAAGGTTTAAAGATAACTGATGTTGTTGATTGCCAAAAATATAAAACTAAATCAAAAAAAATAAAATATAGTACTTACGATATTTTTACCCAAGAAGACTTATTTAATGGATTAAAAGATAACAAAAAACTAAAAGCTAACGGTTATTTAGAATTTCCTGGTTATAAAAAATGCAAGGTAATTAAAAAATTTCCTTTAATGTTTTTAATTCATCATTCAGGAGGAGATATCATGATGGACTATAAATACATTTTACATGAGATGTGTGTAGCAACTTTTGAACCTTATATTTTTAGAGCAAGAGGACACAATACAAATTTTTATGATACAACAAAAGAAATTGCTTGGACTACTGAGCAAGCGGGCGTTTTAGATTCATTAATTGCTTTAGATGTTGTTTCTAAAAATAAAAAAATAGATGCTTCAAAAATTGGCATTATGGGCTGGAGTTATGGCGGCACCGTTACGATTGAAGCTCAAAATAATTTTAATATTGATCTTATTAAGCCAAAAAATAAATTTGCATTACACTTGGCTCTCTATCCTTATTGTTTTAGCTATGAAAATTCAAAAACTTCAAACGCACCATTATTTATACTAATGGGAGACAAAGATTATTTACCCCATACGCTTTGTGAAGAATATATAAAAGTTCAAGAAGATTTAGGTAATAAAAATAAAAAACTTGTAGTATTTCCTGGAGCAACTCATAGTTATGATAAAACTGGATCAGGATATGTTGATGGTAGTATAGTTAGTCCTGAATGCAGAATTTATACTGATAACAATGGAGAATTATGGGTAAGACCAAATGATCCGGAAAAGTGGTTTAACATAACTGCAAATGGAGGTTGGTTTGGGAAAAAAGGAGATAAAAAACTTTACTCGAACACGATGAGACTCTGTTGGGGTTATGGAGCCTCATTAACAGAAAGAAATGTCAATGCCTATGAACAAACAATGAAAATATTTAAGAACACTGTAGAAAAATATTTATTAAATTAAATGAAAAAACTTTTAGGGATCTTGGTTCTGAGTATGTTAAAAAAAAGAAAGAATATTTTATGAGTTTAGACTGGAATTTAATTTGGACAATATTTCAAGTAGGTGCATTATTAATTATAGCTAGAGAAATTGATAAAAGAATAAGGAAAAGAAAAAAATGAGTATATGGGGTAGCCTTATCGGTGGCTTTGTTGGTTTTTCATTTGCCGGACCTATTGGCGCTTTAATAGGTTCAATGGTTGGAGGCAGAATCTCGTCGGCTCGAAGATCAGGGTTTCAACGAAGCTTTGCTCCCCCTCAGCAAGTTTTTGCTATTTCTCTAATTATTCTAACAGCGAAGTTAGCCAAAGCGGATGGATATGTCTCAAAAGAAGAATTAATTGCCATAAAAGATAAATTAAAAATTCCTGAACACGAAATAGATCAGGTCGGAAAAATATTTAATAAAGCCAAAGAAGACTCACTTGGCTATGAACCTTACGCCCAACAGATAGCACAAATTTATAGGAATAATCCTGCGGTTTTAGATGAGGTCATCAACACATTGTTCTATATTGCAGAAGCAGATAACAATGTGTCCGACTCTGAAATCACAATGATAAGGGGTATTGCAAAAATTTTTGGTTTAAGTAAAAGTCAATTTGAAGGGATCAAAGAGTCAAGAAAAAGTTCTGATAAGTTAAATCCTTATATAGTATTAGGTTGTAATTCTAACGATGATTTTGCAACTGTCAGAAAAAAATACCTTCAACTTTCAAAAGAACACCATCCTGATATATTGATGAACAAAGGAGTGCCAAAAGAAGTGATTGAAGAAAGTAAGAAAAAAATGAGGGCTATTAATTCTGCTTTTGATCAAATTGAAAAAATGAAGCAAAAGTAAATTTTATACAAAATGAAAAAACTTTTAGGGATCTTGGTTCTGAGTTTGTGGTTATATCAATCATCGGGGCAAACTTAAATGTCTTCTAAAAAAGCAATGAAAAAAATGCAAAAGCTGACTTTTCAAAAACATAAAAGCAACATTAGAAACAATAAATTTAGGCCCAAAACAAATAAAATTTTTAATAAACATAAAAAATGAAACTTAATGAAAACCAACTTAAAGAAATAGACGAAAAAGGATATCTTATCATACCAGATTGCTTCTCAAATGAAGAAATAAATAATCTTTGCAAAGCCATGACAACAGTCTTTAATGAGAAGACTGAAGCTAACATAGTTGAAAAATCTTCGGGAGTAGTTCGTACTGCGATGGGCTTACATCTTAGGAGCAAGATTTTTGATGATCTTACTCGACACCCTAAATTTTTCGAACCAGCATGTCAGATACGTGGTCGCAATCTTTATATTCAACAGACAAAAATTAATGTTAAGGCTGCCTTTACTGGTGAAGTTTGGCAATGGCATTATGATTTTGCAACACATTCTGGAGAAGATGGAGTGCCCAAACCATTGGCTTTGAATTTACATGTTTTTCTAGATGATGTTACTGAATTTAATGGACCACTTTTCTTTATTCCAAAATCTCATAAATATGGTTCTGCGCCATCAAAACTTGATACTGTCACTACGAATTATCCATTGTGGGTTGTTGATAAAGAGACTGTGAAAACTCTTGTAAAAGAAAACGGAATTGTATCGGCTCGTGGAAAAGCTGGTACAGTTGTGATTTTTGTAGATAACATGGTACATGGCTCTGCACAGAATATGTCACCAATGGATAGAGCAATTTTTTCAGTTATTCTTAATCCATGTGACAATGTTCAAACCAAATTTGCTCGACCAGAATATAAACATGGAAGAGATTTTAAACCTATTGAAGCTTCATCTAACAATAGTCTAAAATAAAAAAATGGAATTTTTAAGCTATTTTTCAAATGTTTTTACTTTTACCAATTTATTAATTTTATTTTTGGGTACTGTAGGTGGGCTTTTGATGGGTGCTGCTCCTGGATTAAGTCCTACAATGGCAGTGGCTTTGTTAATACCTTTCACTTTTAAGATGAGTCCTGAGCAAGGCCTTATTATGTTAGGAGCTGTGTATACCTCAACTGTTGCTGGTGGAGCTATAAGTGCAATTCTTTTAAAAATACCCGGAGCACCCGCAAACATTGCTACAGTGATGGATGGATATCCTATGGCTAAAGCAGGCAAACCTAAAGAAGCATTGCATTATTGTTTTATAAGTTCATTTATTGGAGGAGTTATAGGAATTTTTATTTTAATATTTTTTACTCCTGTATTAGCAGGTTTTGCTTTAAAATTTGGACCTTCTCATATGTTTTGGATAGCTATTTTTGGTGTAACTGTAATCGCTACATTAGACTCAAACTCAATTATAAAAGGACTTTTTTCTGGAGCTATTGGATTATGGTTAGCAACTATTGGTTATGACTCGGTTCTAGGCGTTGAAAGATTTGTTTTTAATCCAATATTTTCTGGTGGAATAAACATTATTGCTGCTCTTGTAGGTTTGTTTGCAATACCACAAGTACTATCTATGCTTGAGAGTAAACAAAATATATCTGATCAATTTGAAATGGAAAAAAGAAGTTTGTCTCAATCTGTTCTTTATAATATTTCAAGAATTAAAGCCTTAACTGTTGGAAGTATTTCGGGAGTTATTATCGGTTTAATACCCGGCGCTGGCGGACAGATAGCTGGATTAGTTTCTTATGACCAAATTAAAAAAATAAGTAAAAATAAAGAAAATTTTGGCAAAGGAGAGCCAGATGGAATTATAGCAGCTGAGTCAGCAAATAATGCGATGGTAGGTCCTTCGCTAGTTCCTTTGCTTACTCTGGGTGTTCCGGGAAGTCCTACAGCTGCAGTATTGTTAGGTGGACTTTTGATTCACGGAATGTTTCCGGGATCAAATTTATTTACCGTATATGCTGAAACAACTTGGACATTTATTGATTCATTGTTAATTGCACAATTAATGATGTTGGTGTTTGGCCTTTATATTAGTGGTTTAGCCAAATATGTTATTAAAACACCAGCAAATTATATGGCTGCTGCGATAACAATACTTGCAATTTTTGGTACATATAGTGTGCAGCACAATTTTGCAGATGTAATAGTTATGCTTTTCTTAGGAGTTTCAATGTTTTTTTTATCTAAATTTGGATTTACAGCTGCACCAATAGTTTTAGGTTTAATACTTGGTCCTATAGCTGAAACAAATTTTACCCAAGCAAAAATAATTGCCGATACACAAAATGGAATATTTAGTTATTTAACATCAGGCCCTTTAAATCTAACAATAATATCACTGTGTATAATATCTATTACTTATGGATTTATTACTGAAATGAAAAAGAAAAAAAATGATTGAGATAAAAAATTTAACAACAGTTATTATTACGCTCATTTTGTCAATTTTATTAGCATTTGTATCTTTTACGGGGGGGGCTTCAGAAGCTTATCTTTTTCCAAAGATTATAACTTCAACGATGATCATTTTATCTTCTTTATCTTTATTATTTTATTTTTTTGAAAAAAATCAAATAATAGCAAAAATTGATATGATTAAATTATCTGTTTATTTAATTTTAATAATTTTATTTATTTTATTTGGTGAAATAGTAGGTTTTTATTTTTCAGCAACATTAATTTTCTTGACTGTTTGTTATTATTATTCTGAAAATAAAGCTACTAAAATTATTGTTTATAATTTGCTAGTTACAGTTTTTTTTATGTTGTTTATTTATTTTTTATTTTCGGTGTTATTAAAAGTTCAAGTTCCAAGATTTTTCCTTCTTTAAAAAAATTAAAAATATTACAATTAAAAGTTGTATTTTAACTATTAGATACTGATTATCAGTGTTTTAGTATCATTTTATATATTTATTAAAAATATATATAAAAAGATAATTAACGCTTAAACAAACTCATTGTATAATTTATTTTAAGAAATGGAGGTAGATATGAAAATTAAAAAATTTTTTTTATATTTTACAATAATATTATCGATTCTTTCATTTGGATCATTATCTCAAGCAGGAGATTATCCAGATAGACCGATAAGTGTAGTTGTTGCTTATAATCCAGGTGGAGCAACTGACTTTCAAGCACGCTTAGTTACAATGATGGCTGCTCATCCAAAAAAAGATTATTTGGGTCAGCCTATTGTTATTATTAATAAACCTGGTGCGGGGGGTAAAGTAGGTTGGAATTGGTTTGCTTCTAAAGCTAGAAATGATGGTTATGATTTAGCAGCTTATAACGTTCCACACTTTATTTCTCAATCTATAGTTTTTGATGATACTAAATATAACATTGATAACTTAGAGCCAATTGCAAATTGGGGAGCTGATCCAGCTGTATTAATAGTTGGTCCAGATAGTCCTTTTAATTCTGTTGCTGACCTTTTAAAATTTGCAAAAGCAAATCCTGGAAAAGTTACATTTTCTGGTGCAGGAAAATTTGTTGGTCATCATATCGCTTTTTTACAGTTTCAAAAAGCTAGCGGTACTAAATTAACCTACGTTCCTCACACTGGAGGTGTACCTGCTCTTGCTGCTGTAAAAGGTGGTCAAGTAATGGCTGGTTTTAATAATCTTTCAGATGCTTATAGAAGCCAAAAAGATATTAAAATTTTAGCTATAGCTGATCTTCAAAGAGAAGCAACTTTCTTACCTAATGTTCCAACATTGAAAGAAGAAGGTGTAGATGTAGATAATTCTAGTGTTAACTTTAGAGGGATAATGGCTCCTAAAGGAACAGATCCTAAAATTATTGAATTTTTAGCAGCTAAAGTTCCTTTAATGTTTAACGATAAAAAAACATTAAAACAAATGAAAAAAGGTGGTTCTCCAGTTAGAATCATGAATAGAGCAGAAGTTCAAGCTATGTGGAAAGCAAGAAAAGTAAGTTTAACAAAACTTCTTGCTGGACTAGCACCTTAATAATTACTAAAAGTTAATTATACAAGTTCGCCTCACAATGAAATGAGGCGAACTTTGTTTAACCTTTAAATAATGAGTACTAACAATTCTACAAAACAAATAATTCAATCTTTAGTTCATAGAGCTAAAGAAGCTCAAAAAAAAATTGAAAAATACAATCAAGAGCAAGTAGATGAAGTAGTGACAGCAGTTGCATGGGCTTTGTGTAATCCTTCAACAAATAAACTTATTTCAAATTTAGCTGTTGATACTACCGGACTAGGTAATGCTGAGGATAAGATAAGTAAAAATAAAAGAAAAACATTGGGACTTCTTAGAGATTTGAAAGGTGTAAAAACGGTTGGTGTTATTAGTGAAGATAAACCAAAAGGAATTATAGAAATAGCAAAGCCAGTAGGCATAGTAGGAGCTGTAATTCCAGCAACAAATCCTGCAGCGACACCGGTTAATAATATTCTTAATGCGGTTAAAGGAAGAAATTCGATCATTATTTCACCTTCTCCAGTAGGTTTAAAAGTTTTTAAAGAACTTTTGTCATACATAAATAAAGAACTAGAAAAGATTGATGCACCAAAAAATTTAATACAAACATTTAATGTTCCAATTACTAAAGATCTCACAAATGAATTAATGAAAAATGTAGATTTAGTAATTGTTACTGGTTCTCAAAACAACGTTAAAGAAGCTGCCAAAAGTGGGACACCTGCTATAGGGGTGGGTCAAGGTAACGTTACCGTTATAGTTGATGAGTCTGCTAATTTAAAAGATGCAGCACATAATATAAAAATATCTAAAATATTTGACAATTCAACCAGTTGCTCATCGGAAAACAACTTGGTTTTAATTAAAAATATCTATGACGAATTTATAAATTTAATGAAACTTGAAGGTGGAGTTTTGCTTAATAACTCTGATAAAAAATTGTTAGAGAAAATTTTATGGACGCAAGGGAAACTAAATAGAAATCTTATAGCTAAACCTGCCATAAAAATTGCAAATAAAATTAAGCTTAATTTAAATACCAAAGATAATGTTAAATTTTTAATGGTTGAAGAAAAAGGAGTAGGTCCACAATATTTATTTTCAGGTGAAAAACTTTCTCCAGTATTAACTGTTTTTAAAGCAGATGATTTTAATCATGCCAAAAATATTGCACATGAAATTTTAAATTATCAAGGTATAGGACACTCAATTGGAATACATACAAATAAAAATGAAAGAATTATGCAGCTAGGATTAGATTTGCCAGTTTGTAGAGTTATAGTTAATCAAGCACATGCTTTTGCAACTGGAGGAAGTTTTACTAATGGATTGCCATTTTCTTTGTCAATGGGATGTGGGACATGGCAAAAAAATACTATTGATAATAATTTAAATTATAAACATTTCATTAATACCACAAAAATTTCAACAACAATTAAAGGCAACGAACCAAAACTCAAAGATTTCTTTGAAGAATATTGTCAAAAATATCATAAAGAGGAAATAAAAAATTTAGATTAATGAATGAGGTCTCTTTAAATACAATAAGGAAATATATTGAATTTAATGCTAAAGAAAATCCCCAATCAGATTTTATAAGTTGCCCACATACCAATAATAAAATTTCAAACAAACAACTTAAAATTAATTTAGATAAAATAAATTTTTACTTAGTAAATAAAAAAAAACAAAAAAAAAATTCAATAATCTGCACTCTTATTGAAAATTCGCTAAGCAGTATTCAACTTATGTTAGGAATTATGTATTCAGGAATGATCCAAGTTCCTTTAAATTTAGTAGCTGGCGAAGATCAACTTTCATATATAATTGATCACTCGGGATCCAAAATAATATTTGCTTCATCAAGTAATTTAGATTTAGCAAAAAAAATAGCTAATAAAATTTCTAGCAATATTGAAATAGTAGAAATTAATAAAGATAATTTCGTAGAAAAAATTGATAATGAATTTGAAATTATAAAAGAAAATACAAATTACAATGATAATGCTTTACTTATGTATACATCAGGAACAACTGGAAAGCCAAAAGGTGTAATGCTTAGTCATGAAAATATTTTATCAGGAGGAAAAAATGTTCAAATTTCTCATGAACTTAAATCTAAAGATAAGGCTTTATGTGTTTTGCCACTTTATCATATTAATGGACTAATAGTTACGGTGATCGGACCATTGGTAAGTCAGAGCTCATTAGTTATATGTGAAAAATTTTCTACCACAAACTTTTGGAAGTATATTAGTAAATTTAAATGTACATGGTTTAGTGTAGTTCCCACCATAATTTCTTCTTTATTAAATAAATTTTCTTATGAAGAAATTAATTCATTAGACCTCTCATTCGTTAGATTTGGAAGAAGTGCCTCAGCTGCTTTAGCTCCAGAAACACATAAAAATTTTGAAACAAAATTTAATATTAAGATGATTGAAACAATGGGACTAACAGAGTCTTGTGCTCCAATATTATCAAATCCACTGCCACCAAAAAAAAGTAAATTTGGATCCCCAGGCATTCCTTATGGAAATAAAGTTATAATAGTTGACAGTGAATTCAACGAGGTTTTAAGAAATACTATTGGTCAAATTTGCGTTAAAGGTGAAAATGTTATGAAAGAATATTACAAAAACCCGGACGAAACTAAAAAAAGCTTTTATAAAGATTGGTTTTTAACAGGCGACCTAGGTTTAATGGATGGAGAGAATTATGTTTTTGTTAAAGGTAGAATTAAAGAACTTATTATAAAAGGTGGGGAAAACATATCTCCACGTGAAATAGATGATATTTTATATCAACATCCAGCGATTTTAGAAGCAGCAGCATTTGCAACTAATTGTGAGCATTATGGAGAAAAAATTGAAGCAGGCGTAGTATTAAAAAAGAATCAGAACGTAACGGAGAATGATTTAATTAAACACTGTGAAAATTTAATAGGTAAATTCAAATCTCCAGACAAAATATATTTTTTTTCAGAATTACCTAAAGGACCTTCGGGAAAAATACAAAGATTTAAAATTCAGGAAAAAATTAAATGAAAAAATTTTTAGTTGTTTTTTTTGTAGTAATTACAGCAAATATAGGTTTCTCAGTTAAATCAATAGATTTGCCAAAACATTATAAGTTTCCAAAAAATTATTTTAAAGGAAAACATTATGACACTGTTAAAGATTTTTTTCTAATTGCTACAGAAAAAATTAATGACTCAAGATTTGAAAAAATAGTAATATTAATGCTAGAACATGATGAAAAAGGAGCACTTGGCATTGCAATAAACAAACCATTAGGAAAAATTACCCTAGGCTCATTAATAAGCAAAATAGATGATCCTGTGATAAATAAAAAAAAACTTTATGATATTAAAATTCCAATTTATTGGGGAGGACCATTAGATAACAAAAAAATTTTAATACTACATTCAAATGATTACAAGAACGAAACTACAAAAAAGTATAATGATTTATCCATAAGCAGTGATTTAAAAACTTTAGTTAAAATTGCAGAAAAAAAGGGACCAAAAAAAAGTTTAGTGATATTAGGACTTTCGGCATGGAATATTGGTCAACTTGATGGTGAAATAGAAATGGAAAGATGGAATTTATCTGAGATTAATGTGGGGTTAATATTTGATATGAAAAATGAAAAAAAATGGCTAGAAGCTGTTAATAATAGTTTTATTCGTTTATGAAAAAACTTTTAGAGATCGTAGTTCTGGGGTTGTTGTGATTCAATACGGAAAAAAGGAGAACTTATGAATGTGTTTATAATTTTATCAATACTTATAATTGTTATTGGAGCTCTTCTAATAGTAGCTACTCCATCAGTATTATTTAAATTGAATTGGGATGAAAAAACTCGAAAAGAAAAAATCCTAATGTTTATGTTTTATAGTATTTTGGTTTATATAATAAATATTATTTATTGGATTATAAAATGAAAAAAGAAGATAAAAAGTCTGAGGCCAACTTAGAGATTTGGAAGAAGCACCAAGAAAAAGAAGGCAGAGGTCTAAAAAAAATATTTATATTTATTTTTTTAGTAGTTGTATTATTCTACATAGTGAAATCGTTCTAAATTGTCTAGTTTATCCTACAAAATCCTATTAATAACAAGCCCAGAACTACAATCCCTAAAAGTTTTTTCATTTTAATTTTTCACAAGAACCATAGCCTATTGAGCTTATCTCTGCTTTGTTGCCGAAACCAAAATTGTATTTTGAATCATCATCTTTAATTAACATTGATGTTTCTGCTTTATATTTTAAATTATCATAATTAACCGAAATATAATGCAAATTAATAAAACCTTCTCTCTGTGTAGCTGATTCATTCAAATAGCTAAATCCTTTTTCATTGTGATCATTTAATAAAACTGGTTGTTTATCTTGCCACATTGCGTGACTGTCTTTTTTAAATATTTCAATAATAATTGGTTCAGTTAGTTGACTTAAATTTTCTTTTAAAAATTTTTCGTCATACCAAACGTCTATGTCCGTACCATCAAACTTCTTAACTATATGAACTTTTTTTATTTCACATGAAAGTTTAATTGTACTTTTCTTTCTATTTGCTTCAGATTTATTTTCGCTACATCCCGATAACAACAAACCCAGAACCACGATCCCTAAAAGTTTTTTCATAATTTACATTTTACTAAAATTTGCTTGAAACTTCTATGTTTACTCCGTAGTCAGGAATTTTACTCATTAAACTATAGTTTGAACCAAATTTAATATCGAAGCCATTAATGTTTCTTTTATAATCTAAAAAAGCTTTGTTATTGTCTAAAGACATAGCGTATTCGATATCTCTTCGTGATATGTAGTTGGCCCCAAAATATAAAGCATCGCTATAACCATTTTCTTTGCTTTGGGTTCGTTGATAACTAGAAGTAATATCCCAGCCTGTATTTGTTATGTAGTCAAAACCAAGTTTACTTTTAAAATTATGAGTTGAGCTATTCATATTAGATAATGTATAAGTTGAGCTTGTATCAGATATATATGATATTTTTTGTTCAGATGACGGGCTAATATCTAAAAAATAATCATATTCAAAATAAGGTTTAAAGGTACCATTTCTTAAATTACTACTATTATCTACTGCTCCACCTATAGAAGTTATTATTGTACCTATATCTTGCCTATCAAATTTTAAATTTGCAGATCCATTTTCGCTATAATCTGAGAGAGATGTAAATCCAAGATCAAGTTTTATTTTTGGTGTAATATTTAACTCATTTTGTTTAAATGTTTCTCGAATTTTAAATGAACTAAATATCTGTTTGCCATCCCTTGTACCTTCTGTTGAGGTTGATCCAACTGCATTTACAATGTCTGTTTTAAATGAGCCTATTCCAATTAGACTGTCTATAAATTTATCTTCTCCAAGTAGATGGCTTCCATATAGTGTTAAACTAATAGCGTCCATACCCAAAGAATTTTTTACATTACCAAAATCAATATCATCATTTCCAAATCTTAAGGCTGCACCGAACATTCTACCATTATCAATTTTTTTGTCTGCACCAATAGTAATTGCAGTAGTATTTATATTTTTTGCAGAAGAAGAAAGAGAGTCGCCAATTTTTCCAATACTGACTGTGCCTTCACTCCAAAATGACCAGTTGCTAGCTTTTAATTCAGAAGTTGTTTCTTCATTATTTAAATAGGTTGGTATTATTAAATTTGATAATGATGCTAAAATTTCATTTGAAAATTGAAATTTAATATTTTGATTAGTTAAATTACTATTGTTATTATTTCTTCTTAACCATTCCATGCGATTCAATACTGGATATGTGGTATGTTGTATAAGTTGTTTTGCAGATTCAGTCTGTGATTCAATCGAAGCTACATCATTTTTATCAGATGTTGGATCCGTACAATTAATAACGCCATAGTAACAAGATAGTTTGTATTCAATAATATCGTTATCAATGTCACCCACAACAAACATCTTGGATCCATCCGAACTAAACGCTAAAGCTGCTGGGTCTGTATCTTGATCACTTACACTAAAACTATCTACAAAAGAGGCAGTGGATACATCAAAGGCTGTGCTTAAAGTATATTCATTAATGTCATTACCTTGCCAGCCCACAATATACATCTTAGTTCCATCTGAATTAAAATCTAAATCTATTGGGATATTCTCTTGACCACTAATCGAAAACTTCTCATCATCTCCTGCATATTTTGCTGATGAAAGATCAAAACCTGTGCTTAATGCATATTCATTAACATCTTTACCATTTGAACCTGTAACAAACATCTTAGTTCCATCTAAATTAAATGCTAAGCCATTTGAAGCTGTCTCTTCATCAGACAAATCAAATTCATCAACAGAAGAGGCAGTAGAGACATCAAAGGCTGTACTTAATGAAAGTTCATAAACTGTATCATCTCCACCTCTACCCAAAACAAACATTTTAGTTCCATCCTGGTTAAACTTTACATCTCTCGCGTCACCATCTAAACGACTAGTACTATCTACAAAAGAGGCTGTAGAGACATCCCAGGCTGTGCTTAATGTATATTCATTAACATCATCACCCGTCCAGCCAATTACAAACATCTTGGTACCATCATTGTTAAATGTTAATCCTCTTGGTTCCTCCTCTATAGAATCTGGTATCACGTCATGATTGGTAACAAATGTAGGTACAGCTGAAGCTTTAGAAAACAATAAAGCTAGAGTAAAAAATACAATATAGGAAAAATTAAAAATTTTTTTCACAAGCAACCTTTATAAATAACCCAGAACCACGATCCCTAAAAGTTTTTTCATAATTAAATTAAATTATATTGATATTCTCTAGCTTTAGTAACTTCTTTAGGAAGATTAAGCTTAACATCACTTATCTTAACAACCTCATCTTTTTTAATATTTTTAATGACTTCAGCTCCTTCGGTTAAACCAAGTGGTAAAATTTTTTCCTCTTTTGATTTTTTTGATGTTATCAATTTTCCTCTAGAGCAAAAACCACCTTCTCCATCTAATTTTTCACCAATTTTTAAATCTTTTTTTGCATAAGTTGCAACATCTGCATTATATTTTTTTGTAAACCCAGTAGCTTTATTATCTAAAGCGATAGAATATATTGATTGAGCAAGTTCTAATCCAATGTAATGATAAGGTCTCCATATTGCTGAATAGTTTCCAGAAGAATCTGTAACCATCCCATAATCTTTGAAACAGTTTTTTACATATTGATTTTGAGCTTTAATCACAATGTAAACACCCCATCTAAGATCATTCTGTATAACTTTTTTATCCAAATCAATGCTTGAGATAACTTCAACTTGTCCTTCATATTCTATCAAGCCTCCCTCTGATTTTGGAATTAAATTTTTTGCAATATCATAAACTCCAACAGGTGGAAAAGTTAAACCATTACTTGGACATTTTAAATTTGCTGCATTGCTTACAGCGCACATTTCTATGGCAGATTTGTCTCCACACAAAAAACTGTTAAACATTTTAGGATTCATTCCTGACTCAACTTCAGCTCTTTTTTTACTCAAACCATAATGTTCCCACACCGTATCTGGTGTAGAATATTCAAATGTTGGATGATATTTTGTTCCCTTTCCAGCACAAACAACAAAAAAACCGTTTAATCTTGCCCATTCAATTTGCTCTAATATTAGCGATGGTTGATCACCATAAGCCATTGAACAAATAACATTATTTTCTTTTGCAAGATCTGATAAATATTTACCACAAGTGACATCTGCTTCTACATTAACTAAAATAACATGTTTCTTCTTTTTTATAATTTTATAAGCGTGAACCGTACCAATAATTGGGTTTCCAGTAGCTTCTATAAATATTTCAATATCTCTATCAATGGCTTCATCTATGGAATTTACAAAGTTAATTTTATTTATAGTGCCTTCAGATAATCCACTGTTTAAACAATTTTTTTTCGCCTGTTCTATTTTAAGATCAACTATTGTATCAATTTTTATTTTTTTAAGATGATTATATTGTGACAAAAACATAGAAATGAATTTTCCACATCCAATAAAAGCCACATTAATATTTCCATCAAATTCTTCTAGTTTTGTGTTTAAATACATAATTTAAGTTTGTTAATTTTTTTATTATTTAGATATTTCTTCAATTGAAGTTTGATAAGCACTTTTCGGAACACCTTTCTCCCAAGGTAGGTTAACTTTATAATCTTTTGTTAAGCAATCATCTGGTAAACATTCAATAGGAGTAAAATCACGATGAGCTATATATTCCTTACGTTTAAATCTTCGAATATGATTGCTTACCGCACATAGGCTTAAGTAAACGCTTATCCTATTAAAGGGTGATAGATTATTGCTAGAAGCATGAACTAAACAGCTGTGAAATATAATCATTGATCCTGCTGGACCTTGCGGGCTTACAATACCTCCTTTGCGTCCACCAGCTCTATCAACCAATTGTCTTATTAGATCATTGTCTATTGTCCAAAGTGGATAACTAGTTGTAGTTAAATCATGTTTAGCTTTTATAACTCCTTTTTTATGGCTACCTGGAATAAATAAAAGAGGACCATTAAACTCATTAACTTCATCAAGAAAAATCGCAACATTCATAGCACGAGCACTTGGCATTAAATCGTCATTAAACCATGTTCCATAGTCCTGATGCCACTGCCACACATCACCTTCAAAAGCCATTTTTCCATTAATTTTAAATTGATGCATATACAATTTTTCATGAAGCAAATCTTCAACTGGCACAATCATTCGAGGATGTCGGGCAAGTTTTGCAAAAGGTTCACTATATAGATGGGCTGCAAAATTTGTACGTACTACATCGCTTCCTTTTTCGCGAAAATTATATTCTTCTCTTATTTCATAAAGTTCAGGAACCACATGTAATAAATTTTGAACTTCTTTTTTAGAAAAAATACTGGGGAAAAAAAGGTATCCTTCTTTATCAAAAAACTCTTTTTGTTTTTTTGTTATATTCATTTAATTTCCGCATAACTAGTGTAGAGTAGTGTATTAATATTACAAAGTATTTAATAATTAATAAGGAGAGACGTTATGTCAGAAACAAAGATATTCCGTAAAAAAGATCTCGACCTTGAGCCTGTGAACGGCATGAAAACCATCGGTTTGGTCAATGTATCGTTTTCCGATAAACTGGGAGCCGGGATTGGCGTTTTTGAAGATTGCTCTATACCTTGGCATATAACTTATGACGAGGTCATCTACATTCTTGAAGGACAGTTCACGTTACAAGTCGGTGACAAAAAATTCGAAGCCGGCCCTGGAGACGTGCTATGGGTGCCACGTAATACAGATATTGTTTATATAGCCCAAGAGCGAGTAACATTTTTCTACTCTGTACTACCTGCCGGTAACGCGCCATCAACATCCAAACATATTGATTATACTTCTGTGTGAGGGAGTAATTAAATGTAGAATAAGAATATGCACCATTTCTTTGTTCCCATAATTGCTGTGATTATATTCGTATTTATCCTAATGCTGATCTGAAAAGATGTTATATTATGAGGTATGAAAGCAAGAAACAAACGAGAGAAGAAAACAGAAAAAGTGAAGGTGTGAATAAAGAAAACGCAAGTAAACTGTGGAAAATGATACAGGAAGCTGGTGATTATTTACAAGGACAATTACCTGATCACCCAAATCACCCTAAAGGTAGAAACCCTTACGCTCATGTAGCTATATGTGTCAAAGAAAAATTTAATTGTAGTTATAAAGATATTGAAGATAATAAATTCAACGATGTGATAAAATTCATAGATTTTTTAAAAGAAAATCCCAGCTAGTTATTGCTTGGGAAAATAATCTTCTAATTTACCTTCTCTGTAAACATCGGCCGTACTACAATGAAGTCCTCCTCCAAAAGCATAAGCATCTCTTAACTCGACTGGAATAACTTCCATTCCTAATTTATCTAATTGCTCTGCCTGATAAATTTCGCTTTTTTCAACACATACAGTTTTAGGATCTAAAACTAAAACATTCATCGAAAGCCACACAGATGAATAGCATAATGGTGGTGGAGAATTGTGAGCTGGTTGTGCTGCATCAATAATTTTCCAATCATTATCTTCAAATAATTTTCTTTGGTCTTGTGGAAGTTTTCTTTGAGGATTGTTAATTATTAAACCAGGTCTAATTGGGGTGAAAGTTGCATCAATATGAATAGGATATGGATCTCCTGGAAAATTTACAGCATGTACTCTATGATTTCTAAAATGCTTTTTAAGCCAATCAATTCCTTTTAAATTTGTAGTAAAGCCATGTTGAACTACAAGATCTTTTCCAAATCTTAATACGTCAGCTGCATCAAAAAGAGGTTCTTCTTCTGTGGTCACAAAAAACTTTTTTTCTGTCCATTCCAATCTTTTCTGTACTCCAATTTTTTCAGACAAATAATCTTTTCTATAGTCATCATTTGTTAATCTTGGTTTTGGAGCGGCTTCGTGTCTCATATTACTATCCAAATTATAATAATTTTTAATGAGAGGTCTGTAATTTAAATATTCAAACCATCTACATCTATAACTCATTGTGGCTTCTAACATTTCATTTCCTACAGTTAAAATTATATCTCTAGCTGGCATACATCCAAACATGCTCTCAGTTTTCCAATCTGGCGTTGAAATTTCTTGATTAAAATTTAATGGGACTGGTCTATCTACTTTAATTCCTTTTTTTTCTAAAAGGTTTGCAAAATTATTTAAAAGCTCATTAGCTTTATCTACTGTATCTTTTGTTCTAGGTCCATATTGACCTTTCATATCTGAATCTTCTGGCACCTTTGCATCAAGGGCAGGCTCTGGCGCAGGGATACAGCATCCATCAGCCCTACCAACTATCACATGTTTTAAGGGATCCCACTCATTCCAGCTATTGACAATAATTTTGTCTTTATTCATAAATCTATTTTTAATTTAAACCAATAAATCTTCTATTGGTTTTAATAAGAAGACTGTAATAAACAATTGATAAAAATATTAAAAAACCTCCTATAACAGTTGTATTTGAGGGAACTTCGTTAATTCCAAGCAATGGTAACCACACCCAGAATATTCCTCCAATTATTTCTGTTAATGATAAAAGAGTAAGTTCGGCTGCTGCTATTGCTTTTGATCCAATTGAATATAAAATTAAACCTAAACAAACTAAGGTTCCATGGATTGCAAAAAGAGTTTGATTTGTACTTGATGAAGAAAGAAAATTGCTTTGAGAATTAATAATAAAGAACGCTGATACAACAGTACAAACAATTCCAGCAAATGCAACTGTTGTAAATTTTGGAGTTTCTTTTTTCCATCTTAATGTTACAGAAAAAATAGAAAACCCAATAGATGATAAAATCCCAAACAAAAAACCTGATATTGATCCTTTTTCGAAATCTCCCATAGCCATTATTACAATTCCAGTTGCTGCAACAATTATTGCGACCCAAACATTCTGTGAGATTGTCTCTTTTAGAAATAAAAAACCTAATAAAGCTGTAATAAATGGCATTGAAGCTAGGCAAAGTAAAGTAATAGCAGCAGAAGTGTTTGTAATGGACCATATAAATGTAATCATAGCAAATCCAAGACCACAACCACCTATAATTCCTGACAAACCTATTTTGAAATAATTTTTATAAAATTGAAGCCCTTCTTCTAAAAAAAGATAAACATTCAATAAAATAAATATTGTTATTCCTCTAGCAAACAAATACTGCCAAGGAACTAAGTCTGGCTGATCCATGTGTCTTACCACCAAAGGTCCAAATGACCAT
>CACLJJ010000012.1 GCA_902607215.1 uncultured Pelagibacteraceae bacterium | reverse complement strand
TTTGGTTTGATCAAACTGTTGTAGGTTTTAAAAAAGGTGCGATTAATATGGTGGCTGTTGGAATAGCTATCGCGACAGCTGGAGTTATCGTTGGCGCTGTAGGCTCTACGGGTTTAAGCACAAACTTAATTATAGTTATAGAATCTGTTGCTAAAGATAATGTAATGATTTTAATTTTATTAACTATTATATTGTGTTTATTGCTTGGAATGGGTCTTCCAACTACTGCAAATTATGTAGTTGTAGCATCTTTAATGTCAATGGTATTGGTTGATGTAGGAAATGCATCAGGATTTATTTTTCCGCTAATAGCCGTACATTTATTTGTTTTTTATTTTGGTTTAATGGCAGATGTTACACCTCCTGTTGGACTTGCCTCATATGCTGCCGCGGGTATTTCTGGAGGCGATCCACTCAAAACAGGAGTTCAAGCATTTTGGTATAGCTTAAGAACCGGAATTTTACCTGTTGTATTTTTATTTAATCATGAACTATTGTTAATTGGTATTCAAAATATTTGGCACGGACTATTGGTAATCTTTACATCGTTAATTGGAATATTAGTGTTTACAGCAGCCACTCAAAGATGGATGTTTAATAAATTAAGATGGTTTGAAATTATAATATTTTTAATAATATCCATATCTCTTTTATCTCCTGAGTTTGCTCTTAATAAAATTTATCCCAAATATAATTATAAAGATTTAAATCAAATTAATTTACTAGAATTGGAGCCAAATAAAGAAGTACATATAAAAGTTACTAGACCAAGCGAATATGGTGAAAGATATAAATTATTCGTTATAAATAAAAATTCTTTTGAAAAAAAATATACTTTAGAAAACTATGGAATTAATTTAATAGAAGATGAAAATAGAATAGTGGTTGATACAATTAAATGGAATGGATTGGCCAAAAAAGGCGGTATGGAAATGGGCGACATTATAAGCGAATTAAAAATTGAAAATTTAAATAGACCAAATAAACGTTTGGTCTATCCTTTTTCTCTAGGACTTTTGCTAATTTTTGGATATCTTAACTATAGAAATTATGGATTTAAAAAAAATCAAACCACAGTTTATTAAAAAACCTAATCCTAGAATTGGTTTGATTGCTCTAGCAAGCGACTTTATGATCGAGAAAGATTTTTTAAATATAATTAAAGACAAAAATATAGATTTTTTTGTTAATCGTATAAAATGTTATAATCCATTAACAAGTGAAAATTTAATAAAAATGTCTGAAGAAGTAACAGATGTTACAAGCGATATATTGCCAGACGAGAAGATAGATTGTGTTGTTTACGGATGCACTTCCGGAACAATTGCAGCAGGACATGATTCTATAGAAAAAAAAATAAAATTAGCAAAACCAGAAGCAAAAGTAACAACACCAAGCACAGCGGCAATTACTGCTTTAAAAAAATTAAATATTAAGAAAATTTCAATATTCACACCTTATCCAAAAAAATTAAACAATGAAGTTGTAGATTTTTTTAAAAATGAAAAATTTGAAATTACTTCAAATTCATATTTTGACATAGAGTCAGATATAGATATTGGGAAAGTTGATCCAGACTATTTGTACGATGTTTTAATAAACATGGACCATAAAGATGCTGATGCTCTTTTTGTTTCTTGTACAGCTTTACCAGTTTTATCAATTATTGATAAAATTGAGAAAAAGATAAACAAATTTGTCCTATCAAGCAATCAAGCTTTAATTTGGGATACTCTCGAAAAAATTGGAAAAAATAATTCAATCAATGGCTTTGGTAAGCTATTTTCATCTAATTAGAAATGTTGTTTACAAAAGAAGAATATAAACAAAGATTAAAAAAAGTTAAAAAATCAATGGAAGAAAAAGGCATTGAACTATTAATTTCTCAAGACACAAACAACATGAATTATTTAACGGGATATGATGCTTGGTCATTTTATTATGCTCAATGTGTAATAGTTCATTTAAATGCCGATGAACCTCTATGCTTTGTTAGAGCACAAGATGCTGGTGGAGCATATATCAAAACTTATTTAAAGAGAGAAAATATTATTGTTTATGATGAAAAGTATATTCACACATGGCCAATGCATCCTTATGACTCTTTAATTGAATTAATTAAAAAAAATAAATGGAACAAATTAAATATTGGAGTGGAAATGGATACTCATTACTTCACTGCTTATTGCTATGAAAAATTAAAACAAGGTTTGCCAAATGCAAAAATTAAAGACTCAGAAAGACTAGTTAACTGGGCAAGATTAGTTAAATCTGATTCAGAAATAAATCTTATGAAAGGAGCTGCTAAAATATCACAAATAGGAATGAAGGTAGCCATGGAAAGCATTAATCCAGGTGTAAGACAATGTGATGCTGTTGCAGAAATACAAAAAGCGCTTTTTAGAGGAACGTCTGAAATTGGAGGCGAATATGCAAGTATTGCAACATTATTACCAACTGGAAAAGGAACATCAGCTTCACATTTAACCGCAACAGATGAAAAGTTTGTTGAGGGTGAGGCAACAATTATCGAACTTTCAGGTGTAAATAAAAGATACCATTGTCCAATGGCAAGAACAGTATTACTAGGTAAGCCAGATCAAAAAAAAATAGATGCTATGAAAGCAACAAATGAAGCGCTTGATGCAGGTATTGCTGCTACAAAACCCGGAAATACAGCTGATGATGTAGCGCAAAAATTTTGGGCCATTTTAGATAAATATAATATTAAAAAGGAATCTAGAACAGGTTATTCAATTGGCATTGGTTATCCACCTGACTGGGGCGAACATACTTTAAATATTTATAAAGGCGACATGACAGTTTTACAACCAAATGTCTGTTTTCACATGATTGCTGTAATGCAATTTGGCGATTGGGGAGTTGAAGCGTCTGAATCTGTAAGAGTTACAGACAAAGGAAGTGAATTATTTTGCAATTTTTCAAGAGATTTACATATAAAATAAGAACTTGAAAAAATTACCTACAAATGTTTTAAATCACCATGCCAAATAACGAACAATTCGTTAGATTTGATAAAGTAGATAAAAGCTATGACGGCAAAGTGCTTGTTGTCAAAGATTTAAATTTAGATATTGCAGAAGGTGAATTTGTTACTATGCTTGGACCATCTGGTTCAGGTAAAACTACTTGTCTGATGATGCTTGCTGGGTTTGAAACTCCTACTAATGGAGAAATTTATTTAGATTCACTTCCTATTTCAAATATTCCTCCTCACAAAAGAGGTATTGGAATGGTGTTTCAAAACTACGCTTTATTTCCTCACATGACTGTGTATGAAAATTTAGCATTTCCATTAAGAGTTAGAAAAATTTCTAAAGAAGAAACTGATAAAAAAATCGACAAAGCTCTATCAATGGTTTCATTGACAGGATTTGAAAATAGAATGCCTGCTCAATTGTCAGGAGGTCAACAACAAAGAGTTGCTGTAGCAAGAGCATTAGTTTTTGATCCTGCGGTAGTTCTTATGGATGAACCTTTAGGGGCTCTAGATAAAAACTTAAGAGAGAGCATGCAATATGAAATTAAACATATCCATGAAAGTATTGGAGTTACAGTAGTTTATGTTACACATGATCAAGGTGAAGCACTAACTATGTCAAATAGAATAGCAGTATTTAATGATGGAAAAGTTCAACAACTTTCATCACCAGACAAACTTTATGAAGAGCCAGTAAATTCTTTTGTAGCAGAATTTATAGGGGAAAATAATAGATTTTCTGGCCAGGTTACAGATATTTCAAACGATAAATGCAAAGTAAAATTAGATAATGGTTCAGAAATCTTAGCAAATCCTATAGCAGTAAAATCAAGTGGTGAAAAAACTATTGTATCTTTAAGACCAGAAAGAGCTTTAATTAATACTAAAGAGAAAATGGAAAATAATTTTAAAGGAAAAATTGAAGAAGTTATTTATCACGGAGATCACACTAGAGTTAGGTTAAATTTACTTGGAAACAAAGATTTTATTTTAAAAGTTCCCAATAGTTCCGCCAACATGGATATAAAACTTGGAAACCAAATTAATGTTAGCTGGAATAGCATTGATGCTAGAGCATTAGACTTAAAATAAACCACTACAAAAAAAGCGACTATCCATTAGTAAAATAGACCCAATTTCATGCAAATGTCATGTTGACTCCTATATTATATCTTGCTGTAATCCTATTTTTATAAAAACGTTTAAACGGAGGAATAATGAAAAAACTAAGTAAATTATTACTTACTTTAACTTTTGCTCTTTCTATTACTTCATCAGCATTTGCAGTAGTTGTTGCATCTTGGGGTGGAGCTTATACAGAAAGTCAGAAGTTAGGATATGGTGATCCTACTGCAGCAGCTTTAGGTGTACCTATTGATTGGGTAGACTACTCAGGTGGATTATCAGAAATTAAAGCACAAAAAGAAGCAGGCGCAATCGTTTGGGATATTATCGACGTTTTCGCTTCAGATACTATCACTGGATGCGATGAAGGTATCTTTGTTGAGTTTGATTTTGACAAAGACTTTCCACCAGCACCAGATGGAACTCCTGCAAGTAAAGATTTCTTTACTAGCATGCCTTCTAAATGTGCTGTAGGAAACATTTTATATTCTTGGAATTACGCTTATAACAGCAACAATGTTAAAGGTACGCCAAAAACTATAAAAGATTTCTTTAACACTAAAAAATTTCCTGGAAAAAGAGCTATCTACAAAAGCGCTTTAACTAATTTAGAAATTGCTTTAGCAGCTGATGGTGTAAAAGCAGGAAAAGGTGGAGCAAAAATCTATAAAGCTTTAAATACTGAAAAAGGTGTTCAAAGAGCTTTAGATAAGATCAAAAAACTTTGCACAGACCCTAAAGGTGGATGTGTATTTTGGGCTTCAGGTTCGCAAGGACCAGAATTGTTAATGAGTGGAGAAGTTGTAATGGCAACTGGTTGGAACGGAAGATTCTTCAACGCTACAATTGGAGAAGGTGCTCCAATCGTTCAAGTTTGGGACGGACAAGGTCTTGACTATGAATATTTTGCACTTGTTAAAGGTGGACCAAACGAAAGTGATGCTAAAAAAGCTCTTGCTATGATGACTAATACTGAAATGTTAGCAGGTAGCGCTAAGTATATAGCTTATGCTCCTTGGAGAAAATCTTCTATCGCAGTTATGGAAGCAGGAGAGCCTTGGTATAAAGATGGTAAGACAAACATGGTACCTCATATGCCAACAGCACCTCAAAACTTAAAAAACTACTTTCTAGTTGACGCAGAGTTCTGGTCTGACAATGGTACAGAGCTTGGTGAAAAATGGGAAGCTATGAAAGCTGGTCTATAATTTTAAGTTTTAAACACTAAAATTATATATTATATTAAGGGGCGGTTATTAATTAACCGCCCTTTTTATTTATGAGTAGTGAAACACAAAAAATTTTAACAACCGATGGAATTCCTCTAGAAGAGAGTTTAAAAAAAGCTGAAAGAAAAAATAAGATAATAGCTTTTTTACTCGTAGCTCCTTTACTACTTTTTATTATAATCACATATGTATTTCCAATAGGTGAAATGCTTTTCAGAAGTGTTGATGATCGAATGGTTACCAATATGCTTCCCAAAACATTTGAAGCAATGAAAAAATGGGATGGAAAAGAACTTCCACAAGAAGAAGTTTTTAAAGCATTTTATTTAGATTATAAAATTCTAGTTGATGAAAAAAGACATGGAAAATTAGCAACTCAAATGAATTATACTAAGAATGGTTTTAAAAGTATTCTTAAAAAATTAGCAAGAAAACAGAAAAAATTTGAAGAAGGAAACTATAAAGAACAAATAATGAGTGTTCATAAAAGATGGGCAAACGTTGAGTACTGGAGAGCACTTAAAAGAAGATCTCCATCATATACTTATTCAAAATATTTAAAGGGTATTGACATGTATGAAAATGAAGATGGTAAAATAGTCCAAGTTCCTGAAGACAGAAGAGTTCATAAAATTTTATGGATGAGAACTTTAAATATAGCTTTAGGAGTAACTATTTTATGTTTTTTAATGGGTTATCCAATCGCACATCTATTAGCAACACTTCCAATGAAATACAGCAACTTACTAATGATTTGTGTTCTACTTCCTTTTTGGACTTCTTTACTTGTAAGAACCGCTAGTTGGATGATCTTGTTACAACAACAAGGTATTGTTAACGATTTTTTTGTTTGGATAGGATTGGTGACCGACGATACCAGGCCTGAAATGATGTATAATAAAACAGGAACTTTTGTTGCAATGACACAAATTCTTTTACCTTTTATGGTGTTGCCACTGTACAGCGTTATGAAAACTATATCTCCAAGTCTTATGCGAGCAGGAAAGTCACTAGGCGGAACACCGTTTGTTGCTTTTTGGAAAGTTTATTTTCCACTAACAGTACCTGGTATTGGTGCTGGCTGTTTATTAGTTTTTATACTTGCTATTGGCTATTACATAACTCCAGCATTAGTTGGAGGTGCATCAGGATCTCTTATTAGTAACCATATAGCTTTTCATATGAAATTTACTTTAGATTGGAGCTTTGCATCAGCAATGGGACTAATGCTTCTATCTGGGGTTTTGCTCGTTTATTGGATTTATAACAAACTTGTTGGAATTGATAATATTAAATTAGGATAGATATGGCTTTACCAAAATATACAGAACCTCATTATAGAATTTGGCATTATACGTATTTAACTATTTGTGGTTTTGTATTTTTCTTTTTAATAGCACCATTGTTTGTAATTTTTCCACTATCATTTAATGCTGAAGAGTTTTTGGTTTTTTCAGATGGCATGAAAAGACTTGATCCTGATGCATTTTCTACAAGATGGTATCATGACATGGTCTACGGTACTAAAAATCCATGGGGACTTGCTGCAAAAAATAGTTTTATTATTGCAATTTTTGCAACTATGGGATCAATACTACTTGGGACACTTGCGGCACTAGGATTAAGTAGCAGACATATGCCTTACAAAGGAATAATAATGGCAACTTTAATTTCACCGATGATTGTTCCGCTTATTATTTCAGGGGTTGCGATTTTCTTTTTTATGGCCAAAGTTGGTTTAGCTGCTACGCATACAGGAATAATTTTGGCTCACATAGTATTAGGAACTCCATTTGTAGTGATTACAGTAACAGCCACATTATCAGGATTTGATCATAGTGTAACTAGAGCGGCAGCTAGCCTTGGAAGTGATCCTGTGAATACTTTTATGAAAATAACTTTACCCTTAATTTTACCAGGAGTAATATCTGGCGGTTTGTTTGCATTTGTTACATCTTTTGATGAAGTTGTGGTTGTATTATTTTTAGCTGGATTAGATAACACAACAATACCAATTCAAATGTGGACGGGTTTAAGAGAACAATTAAGCCCAACTATACTTGCTGTTGCTACTTGCTTAATTGTTCTTTCAACATTAATACTTGTTACTGCAGAACTTCTAAGAAGAAGATCTGAGAGAATAAGAGGTATTAATAGATAATTCTCAAATAAGTTTCAGAATTTATGCAAATTAAAAAGGTTGTAGTAATTGGTTCAGGAACCATGGGAAGCGGTATAGCTGCTCAATTATGTAACGCCAATATACCAGTAACTTTATTAGATTTAAAAACAGAGATCAGCGAAAAAGCAAAAGAAAGAATTCTTAAATCTAGACCTCCACTATTAATTGATAAGTTAAAAATTAATAATATCAAAGTAGGAAATATAAACGATGATTTTAATATGGTTAAAGATGCAGATTGGGTTGTAGAAGCCGTAGTAGAAAGAATTGATATTAAACATAATATTTACGAAAAAATCTTTAAAGAAAGAAAAGCAGGCACAATAGTTTCATCAAACACATCATCTATTCCAATTAAAGTTTTATCAGAGAAACTATCTAGCGAAGAAAAAAAAGATTTTTGTATTACACATTTTTTTAACCCAGTTAGATATATGGGGCTACTCGAAATAGTAAAGAATGAAAATAACGATTTAAATAAAATCAATTCTTTAAAAAAATTTTGTGAAGAGGAATTAGGAAAAGGCGCAATAATTTGCAATGATACACCCGGCTTTCTTGGAAATAGGGTAGGAGTTTATGCAATGCAAGTTGCAATGACAGAAGCATTTAAAATGAAACTTTCTATTGATGAAGCAGACGCAATCTTTGGAAGACCAATGGGAATACCAAAAACAGGAGTATTTGGGTTATATGATTTAATAGGAATTGATTTAATGGCTGATGTTCTTAAAAGTTTTATAAAAGAACTTCCAGAAGCAGACAAATTTCAGATAGTTGCCAAAGAAATACCTTTTGTAAAAAAATTAATAGAAACAGGATATACAGGAAGAAAGGGCAAAGGTGGTTTCTATAGAATGAAAAAAATTGATAACAAAAAAATTTTGGAAGCTATCAATTTAGAAACTGGAGAATACTCACCATCTAAAAAAATAGACATAAAATCTGAAAAAGTTGACTTAAGGAGTTTAATTAATAGAAAAGATAAGTATGGGGAATATGCCTGGTCGGTAATTTCAAAAATAATTAAATATGCATCTTCATTGGTTCCGGGAATAACAGATAAATTTAATGATATTGATGAAGCGATGAGACTTGGTTTTAACTGGGCGAAAGGACCATT
Organism: uncultured Pelagibacteraceae bacterium; assembly: GCA_902607215.1. Classification (GTDB taxonomy): domain Bacteria; phylum Pseudomonadota; class Alphaproteobacteria; order Pelagibacterales; family Pelagibacteraceae; genus Pelagibacter. The sequence goes on along the minus strand of CACLJJ010000012.1, from coordinate 11,328 downwards.
TGAAATGTTAAGTGAAATAGGAGTTAAAAACTTTTTTGAAAAAATAGATAGTTTTGAAAATAACAAATTTTTAAAAAACTTAGCAAAATCTAAAGATGAAAATTTTTATGGTGAAAGACAGCTATATACCGAAATAGAAACATTAGGAAAAATAAAATCCAAAGCAATTAAACTAGATAAAAATAACTCAGCTGAAATTTATAGATTTAATGATTTTAATATTGTTGAGTTTACAACTAAAGCAAACGTTTTAGATTATGACTCAATGGACTGTTTGAAAAAAGCGACAGACAAACCATTAATAATTATAAATGAAAGTATGCAGTTTTCAGCCGGTGTAAATTTAAATTATACAATGAACTTTGCTGACAAAGGTAACTTTAAATCTATTGAAAAATTTATAAAATATTTTCAAGAAACCTGTAAACATTTAAAGTATTGTGAAAATCCAGTTATCTCTGCTCCATCTGGTTTAGCTTTAGGCGGCGGTGAAGAGGTTGTTTTACAAAGTAATTTTGTCGTATCTCATACCAATATTGTAATGGGGTTAGTTGAAACATTAGTTGGCTTAGTACCAGCAGGTGGTGGGTGTAAGGAAGTTTTATGGAGATGGTCTCAGTCAGAGGAAGCAAAAAAAGATCCTGATTTTGCTCCGTTAAAAGTATTTGATATTATTGGACATGCTAAAGCAGCAACCTCCCCCATAGAGGCAGAATCTTTAAAATATTTAAAACCCGAAGATAAAAAAATAATGAATAGAAATAGCTTGTTTTCAGTTTCTAAAAAAATATTAGAACAAAATAAAGATTTTAAAGTTCCAGAAGTATGTAAATTTAATTTATCTGGCAAACCTTTAAAAGAAAAAATGATTAAAATTTTAGAAAATCTTTATAACGAAAAAGCAATACTAGATCATGGTATGGAGGTTGGTAAAGAATTAGCTAATGTTTTAAGCGGCGGAAACACAACAATTGACAAAACGTTATCCGAAGATGATTTGTATAAATTGGAACTCGAGTCCTTCATGAGGCTTATTCAAACAAAGAAAACGCAAGAAAGAATTAAACATACTTTGGCAACAGGAAAGCCTTTGGTCAATTGAATTACTTAAGCATTTTAAAAGTATTTATAAAATCGGGCCTCAATACATATTCAACTTTATCATTGTATTTGATTTTTTGTAGAACTTCTAAACCGTAAATTACTTTTCCAACTGGCGAATATTCACCTTCAAATAAAGGTGCATCTTCGAGTAATATAAAAAATTGGCTATCTTCGGTATTTTTTTTGTAGTTTCTAGCTAAAGCAACACTTCCTTTTTTAAAATCAAAATTTTTATCTAATTCTGAATTTATGGTTCCATAACCGGATTTGCCTGTTCCTATATATGTATAATTTAAATTATTTTTTTTACCAAATTCTAAATCTCCAGCTTGTACTAGAATATTTTTTATTACTCTATGAAATGCAACATTATTATATTCACCAGATTTAATTAACATTTTAAATCTTTCTACTGAGTTTGGTGCGACACTTGGATAGAGTTCGATAATAACGTTTCCACAAGGAGCATTTAATATTGCAATGTTTTCAGAATTTTTAAATTTTAATTTTTCAGGATTATATTTTTTTACAAACAAACATTTATTTTTAATAACCGCAAAAGATCCAAAAGTTACAATTCCTAAAATTATTACAAATATTATTAAAGTTTTTTCTAATTTAGTTTGTTTTATTTTTTTTATCATTTGCTAAAATTTAAATCCTTGATCAATTTTCAACAAATTTTTTTTTATATAGGATATTTTTTTTTCTAATATAGGATCCTTTAAAGCTTTATTTTCTATACTTTCTTTATCTGTGATTAAAAATGAAAATACTTCAGCCATGTCTTCAGATGGAGTTGACATTGAATACTCAGTTAGAAATCCTTCAGTTTCTTTTAAAAGTGATAAATTTAATCTATTCGAGCAAGTTGAACATTCAGCATAACTAAATTTTTTACTATTAATATCTTTCCAATCATCATCAGAAAATAATTTTTTAAAGCTTTCATTGATTAAATGAAAAACTTCATGATGTAGAATTCTTTCAAAATGATCTTTTTTAAATTTTATGTTAATAATTAAAGTTTTCATTTTATGATTAGGAATACCCCCAGCATCAATCTCAGAAACTGAAAGATTTTCACAAAGAACTATATATTTTAGATTAATTTTTTCTAAAAAATCTGAACTATATTTATTAAAATTTTTTTCAATTAAGTTGAACTTTTCATCAATAGTTTGAACGCTTGAATTAAAACAAGTAACATTATTATTTCTTATACCTACCTGAAATGTTTTAACAGCTTTTAGATATTTGATGCCATTTATAGATTTATTTTTATATATTTCTAAGTTTGGTATTTTGATTAAATTGTATATTGTGTTAGCATTGGCAGGTGAAATTAATATAAAGAGTAGTAAAATTATTTTTGAAAATTTCATAAGCAAATATAGATGAAAAAACGTAGAAACAAAAACCCAATTCAACCCGTAAGTGGAACTGAAGTTCCAAGATTTGCTGGACCCAGTACATTTGCGAGACTACCGGAACTAAGAGATGTTGAAAATTGCGATGTTGCAATAGTTGGAATTCCTTTTGATGCTGGAACTAGTTATAGACCTGGTGCAAGATTTGGACCACAGAGTATCAGGCAAGCTTCAAGACATTTAAGAACAAACTATCATCCAAATTATGACGTTGAACCATTTAAAGTCCAGCAGGTTGCTGACGCTGGAGATATAACTTGTAATCCATTTAATATTATTGAAGCAATAAAACAAATTGAAATTGGAGCACTAGAGCTATTAAATCAAACTAGAGGGATAATAAGTATGGGAGGTGATCACACAATTGCATTTCCACTTTTAAGAGCAGTTAACAAAATAAACAATGGACCAGTTGCCCTTGTACATTTTGATGCACATTTAGATACATGGGACACATATTTTGGAGCTCCATACACTCACGGCACTCCATTCAGAAGAGCGAGAGAAGAAAATTTATTTTTAGATAATGCTTCAATGCATGTTGGTATTAGAGGACCTTTGTATAGCAGAGACGATATTAAGAATGATGAAAGTTTTGGTTTTAAAATAATTCACTGTGATGAATTTCAAACAGACGGGATTGATAAAATAGTCAATAGAATTAAAAAAAGAGTTGGGAACAATCCTTTGTATCTATCTATTGATATAGATGTTTTAGATCCTGCATATGCACCTGGAACGGGAACACCAGAAATAGCCGGTATGACAACTAGAGAAATGGTCAATGTTATAAGAGGTTTATCAGGGATGAATTTAATTTCAGCAGATGTTGTTGAAGTTTCTCCTGCTTATGATCATGCAGAAGTTACTTCTCTAGCTGCAGCAACTATAGTTTATGAACTTACAAATCTATTTGCAAAATCAAAAAGATAAGTTATTTTCTCACAATGCTTAATAAAAAAAATTTTTATATCGATGGAAAATGGGTTTCTCCGATAGAAGCAAGAAGTCACAAAGTAATTGATCCGTCAAATGAAGAACCTTGTGCAGAGATATCTCTCGGAGGAAAAAAAGATATAGACAAAGCAGTTAGTGCTGCAAAAAAAGCTTTTGAAACATGGTCTTTCACAAAAAAAGAAGAAAGATTGGAATTATTAGAAAAATTGTACGTAATTTATAAAAAAAGATGGGCTGAAATGGCAAAGCTCATCTCTCTTGAGATGGGAGCTCCCATGAAATTTTCAACAGAAATGCAAGCTGCAACAGGAGCCAGTCATATCAAATCTTTTAAAAGTATATTAAAAGATTTTAAATTTGAAAAAGATTTAGGAGAAGAAAAGAATAATCAAAAATTATTGTATGAACCAAAAGGTGTTTGTGCATTAATTACACCTTGGAATTGGCCAATAAATCAGGTTAACTTAAAGGTAATTCCTGCACTAGCATCGGCATGCACAGTAGTTTTAAAACCATCTGAGATAGCACCTTTGTCATCAATGTTGCTTGCGGAAATGATTGATGAAGCAAAGTTCCCTTCAGGAGTTTTTAATTTGATAAATGGAGATGGAGCTATTACTGGAGATGCTTTAACCAGTCATCCTGATATCAACATGATTTCTTTTACAGGATCAACAAGAGCTGGCGCATTAATTTCTCAAAATGCTGCCAAAGATTTTAAAAGAATAAGCTTAGAATTAGGAGGAAAAGGAGCAAATATAATTTTTAAAGATGCCGATTCAGAGGCGGTAGCAAGAGGTGTTCTAAGATGTTTTAGAAATTCAGGACAATCCTGTAATGCCCCTACAAGAATGCTCGTTGAAAAATCAATTTACAATGAAACTGTAGAAAAAGTAAAAGAATTAGCAAATAACACCAAGGTAGATTCCCCACAAAAGGACGGTGATCATATTGGACCGGTAGTTTCCGAGGTACAATTTAATAAAATTCAAAATTTAATTCAAAAAGGAATAGATGAAGGTGCAAAATTAGTTGCAGGTGGAACAGGCAAACCTAAAGGTTTAGAAAAAGGCTATTATGTAAAACCAACCGTTTTTGCTGATGTTAATAATCAAATGGAGATTGCAAGAACTGAAATTTTTGGTCCCGTACTATCTATAATTCCTTTTGAAAATGAAGATGAAGCTATTTCAATTGCGAACGACACACCTTATGGTTTAACAAATTATATTCAAACCCAAGATAAAGAAAAAGTTAAAAGAGTTGCAAGAAAACTTAGATCAGGAATGGTAGATGTAAATGGAGTTGGTATAGCTGTAAGCTCTCCTTTTGGTGGATATAAACATTCTGGTATTGGGCGAGAAGCTGGAGCAGAAGGCCTGATAGAGTTTTTAGAAGTTAAAACAGTTGGTGGTTGGAATTAATCAAGATTTTAAAAATTTGTTATTTATTTATCGATTCATTTTTTACACCATCTAAAAATTTTAAGCATTTATTAATTTCTTCTAATTTAATAAATTCATCTATTTTGTGAGCCTGTTCAATTGAGCCTGGTCCGCAAACCGCTGTACTTATACCTATTTCTTGAAATAAACCAGCTTCTGTTCCAAATGAAACAACTTCTCTTGAGTTATCACCAGTAATATTGGATACAAATTCACAAGCTTCTGAATTTTTTACTCTATCAAAGCTAATGATTTCTCCTATTATTTCTTTTTTAATTGATGAGTTAGGAAAAATTTTTTTCATCTCTGGTAGCAATACTTCATTTGCATATTTGTCCAATTCTGAATTTAAAAATACTCCATCTTCTTTTACTACAGGTCTTGTTTCCCAATTTATATAACATTTATCAGCAATTACATTATGTGCTATTCCTCCAAAAACTCCTCCTATTTGAAGAGTTGAATATGGAGGATCAAAGATAGAGTTTTTTGGCGCTCTATCTTTTAGTTTTTGTCTTAACTCAATTAATTTATTTACATATCTAGCTGCGTACTCAACAGCGCTTACACCTTTATCAGGCTGAGAACTATGACCAGCTAAACCATCGAAATAAGTTGTATATTCATAACAACCTTTATGAGCATCAATTATTTTCATATTTGTTGGTTCGCCTACAATACATATTCCATTTTTTATTCCTCTTTTTTTTAACTCTTCAATTAAAATTGGAGCTCCTTTGCACGCAGTTTCTTCATCAAAAGTAAATGAAAAATTAATATCTCTACCTAAGTCTGATTTTGAAAAAATCGGAGAATAAGCTAGAGCACATGCAATAAAACCTTTCATGTCGCAAGATCCTCTTCCATAAAGTTTATCTTCTTTTATTACTGCTTTAAATGGATCTGTGGACCACCCTTTGGATACGGGCACAACATCTGTATGACCAGATAATATAACTGGAATTTTGCCGTTTGATTTTTTTGCTTTTAAAGTGGCAAATAGGTTGACTCTTTTTTTATCTTTATCAAAAGTTTTAAATGAAGTTGCGCCAGTTTTTTTTAATATTTTGTCACAATAATCAATTAATTGATTATTATCTTCTCCAGAAATTGTTTTAAAAGATATTAAATCTGAAAGAATTTTAATTGAGTTTTCGTATAAAGAATGTAAATTATTTTTAGTATTCATTTATAAATTTAACTATATATTAATTTCATGAAAGAACAAATAACCTACGATATTTTTGATAAAGTAGATATAAGAATTGGTACAGTAATTTCAGTGAAAGAAAATGAAAAAGCTAAAAAACCATCTTTGGTTGTTGAGGTCGATTTTGGAAAAGATATAAGTATTAAAACATCTTCTGCACAAATTACACATTATTATAATGAGAGTAATTTAGTCGGCAAACAAGTTATTGGAGTATGTAATTTTCCTGAAAAAAATATAGCTGGTGTAAAGTCTCAATTTTTACTTTTAGGATCTATTGACACTGAGGGCAAGGTCACACTAGTTCATCCATCTCAAGAAGCTGAAAATGGATTGCCAATAGCGTAATTATGCATCCTGAAATATTGTCAATTGCTTTATTTTGGTTTGTTACCGCATACACACCAGGACCAAATAATGTAGTTGCTTCTTACTCTGGATTTAATTTTGGTATAACAAAAACACTACCACTTATTCTAGGAGTTACCTTTGGCTTCACATCATTAGTAATTTTTTTGTGTGTCGGACTTATAAATATTTTTAAAATATTTCCGGTTATACAAATTATTATTAAATATTTAGGTACATTGTTTTTAATTTATCTTGCATATAAAATAGCTTTTTCAAATAGTTCAAGCGATGAAAATAAAGAAAATCCGGTCAAATTTTTTGAAACATTTTTATTTCAATACTTAAATCCCAAGGGAGTGACTGTTGCAATAATTATTGTATCTACCTATATAGAAGCTGGAGAAAATTATATTAACCACGCGATCCAAATTGTGCTTTTGGCATTATTATTTTCATCAACAAGTATTACATGTTGGACGTTTATTGGTAAATTTCTTAGAAAATTCGCGACAAATGAGAAATTTATAAAATCCTTCAATTATGTTATGTCAGGGCTTCTTTTATTAAGCATTATAACAATTTATTTATAATATATGAAACCAGGAAATAAAAACTCTTATAATTCACTTTCGGATCTAGAAGTTAATGGTAAAAATTTTAAATTCTATTCTTTATCTAAAGCTGAGACCAATGGTTTAGAAGGCATATCAAAATTACCAAAGTCATTAAAAATTCTATTGGAAAATCTTTTACGCTATGAGGATGGTGCAACGGTTAATAAAAAACAAATTGAAGCGATTAAAGATTGGCTAATAAACAAAAAATCATCTACCGAAATAGCATACAGACCAACTAGAGTTTTGCTGCAAGATTATACAGGAATTCCGGCCGTTGCTGACTTAGCCGCAATGAGAGATGCGGTTAAAAAAAAAAATAAAGATCCAAAAAAAATTAATCCTTTAACACCAGTTGATCTTGTAATTGATCATTCAGTACAGGTTGACAAATTTGCTAATAAAAATGCTTTTAAAGATAATGTAGATATTGAGTTTCAAAGGAATGTTGAAAGATTCTCCTTTTTGAAATGGGGGCAACAAGCATTTGATAATTTTAGAATAGTTCCTCCAGGAACAGGTATATGTCATCAAGTAAATTTAGAATATTTATCTAAAGTTGTATGGATGGAAAAACATAATGATGAAAATTATATTTTTCCAGATACATTAGTTGGAACTGATAGTCACACCACAATGGTAAATGGTTTGTCAGTATTAGGCTGGGGAGTGGGGGGGAATAGAAGCTGAAGCAGGAATGTTAGGGCAACCTATTTCAATGCTAATTCCGGAGGTAATTGGGTTTGAAATAAAAAATAAATTACCTGAAGGTACAACAGCGACAGATTTAGTATTAACTGCAGTTAAAATCTTAAGAGACAAAGGAGTGGTGGGAAAATTTGTTGAATTTTACGGTTCAGGTTTAAAAAATTTAAGTTTAGCTGATAGAGCTACTATTGCAAACATGGCTCCAGAGTATGGTGCCACATGTGGTTTTTTTCCAATTGATGATGAAACTTTAAAATATTTAAAATTTTCTGGCAGAGACAATCAAACGGTAAACATTGTTGAGAAATATGCTAAAGAACAAGGTTTATGGTCTGATGACGATGTAGTTTTTAGTGACACAATAACACTGGATATGTCGACTGTAGTTCCTACAATTTCAGGACCCAAGAGACCTCAAGACAAGGTACTTTTAACAGAGGCATCAAAAAATTTTAAGAAAGTTTTTGACGAAGCAACAAAAAGAAAATCACCCAATGTTTCAAAAGTATCTGGTTCTGATTTTGAAATTAAAGATGGTTCAATACTAATTGCTGCAATAACATCCTGCACAAACACATCGAATCCAAATGTATTAATTGCAGCAGGATTGTTAGCAAAAAAAGCTGTTGATTTTGGATTAAAAACTAAACCATGGGTAAAAACATCTTTAGCACCAGGTTCGCAGGTTGTAACGGATTATTTGGAAAAATCAGGTTTAAATATTTATTTAGATAAACTTGGCTTTAATCTGGTGGGATATGGATGCACCACATGTATTGGAAACGCAGGTCCATTACCCGAAAACATTTCAGAGGCAGTTAAAAATAATAATATTTATTCAGTATCAGTCTTATCTGGAAATAGAAATTTTGAAGGAAGAATTTCTCCTATAGTTAAGGCAAATTATTTAGCATCACCACCTTTAGTTGTTGCTTATGCTCTAGCAGGCTCAATGGATTTAGATTTGTATAAAGATTCTTTGGGTAAAAATAAAGAAGGTAAAGACATTTTTTTAAAAGATATTTGGCCAACTAACAAAGAAATAGAAAATACTTTATCAAATTCATTAAATGCTCAAATGTTTTTAAACAGATATTCAAATGTTTCTAAAGGGACTGAACAATGGCAAAAAATAAAAATAAAACCAAGCAGCATTTATAATTGGGATGAAAGCTCAACTTATGTGAAGCGGCCACCTTTTTTTGATGAATTGCCAGATGAACCAGAAGGATTTAAACAAATCAAAGACGCAAGACCATTATTAATTTTAGGTGATATGGTCACAACAGATCATATTTCTCCTGCTGGACCAATTCAGAAAGAAAGTCCTACAGGCGAGTATTTTATGAAATATCAAATATTACCAATAGATTATAATTCTTATGGATCAAGAAGGGGAAACCATGAAGTAATGATGAGAGGCACATTTGCAAATATTAGAATTAGAAATGAAATGGCACCTGGAACTGAAGGAGGATACACAAAACTATATCCTGAAGAAAAAGTAATGCCGGTTTATGATGCGGTAGTAGAATATAAAAAAAGGAAAACAGATTTAATTGTAATAGGTGGAAAAGAATATGGAACAGGTTCTTCTAGAGACTGGGCTGCCAAGGGAACAAAACTATTAGGAATAAAAGTAGTCATCGCTGAAAGTTTTGAAAGAATTCATAGGTCAAATTTAATTGGTATGGGAATTTTACCTTTACAATTTATTAGTGGAATAGACAGAATTAAATTAAAATTAAAAGGCTCTGAGCTAATAAGTGTTCTAAATGTAGAAAAAGGAATAAAGCCATCAGATAAAATTGATGTTGAAATTAAATATGTTTCAGGTGATATAAAAAAAATCAAGACTTTATGTAGAATTGATACTAAAAATGAATTGGAATATTATAAAAATGGTGGCATTCTTCAATTCGTTTTAAGAAATATGATTTAGCCTTATGGACGAAGAAATAGAATTAATAAACACAAATACAAGAAATGAAAAAATAAAGAATTTTTTTTCTATTAACAAAAAAAAAATAATTATTTCTATATGTGCTTTAACTTTATTAATGATTTTTTATTTTCTTTTTTTAGAAATTAAAGAAAGAAACAAAATTAAATTAGCAGAAAGATATAATAAAATTACAATAGAGTACTTATCGGATAAAAAAAAAGATATTAAAGATAGGTTAGTTGAAATTATTAATGAAAATGATTCTACCTATTCACCTCTGGCATTATATTTTTTAATTGATAATCAAATATTAAAACAAAACGATGAGATAAATGAATTATTCGATCAAGTTATAAATAAAACTAAATTAGAAAAAGAAATCAAAAATCTAATTATTTATAAAAAAGGATTATTTAATTCAGATTTTATATCCGAAAGTGAATTATTAAATATTTTAAATCCTATTATTAATTCAGAAAGTGTTTGGAAATCTCATGCTTTGTATTTGATTGCAGAGTATTTTTATTCAAGAGATGAAAAAGAAAAGTCAAAAGAATTTTTTAATAAAATAGTTGAAATGCAAAATAATAATCCACATATTAAATTAGAGTCGCAAAAGAGATTAAATAGAGATTTTTAATGAAAAATTTATTCAAATTTTTTTTTATAATGATTTTTATAGGCAGTTGTTCGTTCAATTCGAATTCTTCACTTTGGACAAAAAAAACTGAAATAAAAAAAGATAGAATTTTAAAGACTAGGCAAATTGTTGAGAAAGAAAAAATTTTAAAAAATGAATTAAACATTAATTTGAAAATCAATCTATCAAATGAAAAAATTGAAAATTTATATTTACAAAACTTTAATAATAATAATGGCAGATCTAATTATGATGGAAAATTAAAAAGCATTTCTAGATATAAATTTTCAAAAATTGAAAATTTTCATCAATATGAACCGGAAATTGCTATAGATAAAAAAAATATTATTTTCTTCAATAACAAAGGAACTATTTTAAAATTTGATGATAAAACAAAATTAATATGGAAAAAGAACAATTACTCTAAATCAGAAAAAAAATTGAAACCAATACTATTTTTTTCAAATAATCAGAATTTTTTGATAGTAGCTGATACAGTTGCCAAATATTATGCACTTAATATTAATTCTGGTGAAATTATATGGTCAAAAAATAATATTGCTCCATTTAATTCTCAAATAAAAATATTTAAACAAAATTTTTTTATTGTTGACTCTGAAAATGTAATAAGATGTTTTTCAATAACAGATGGTTCAGTTATTTGGACTTTTAAAACTGATAAACCATTTATTAAATCACAAAAAAAAAATTCATTGGTAATAAAAAACAATATGATTATATTTAATAATTCTTTAGGAGATATTACAGCCTTAGATTTATATAGTGGTGAGCTTAAATGGCAAACACCAACGCAGACAAAAGCAATTTATGAGAATGCTTTATTCTTAAAAAATTCAGATCTTATAATGGGTAAAAATTCGATTTTTTTATCAAATAATATGAATGAATTTTTTTCCATTGACT
>CACLJJ010000011.1:0-20000 GCA_902607215.1 uncultured Pelagibacteraceae bacterium | reverse complement strand
GCACTCTACGAACGATTTCTGACCGTTCTGAGCTTACCTTCGCACGCCTCCGTTACAATTTGGGAGGCGACCGCCCCAGTCAAACTACCCACCATACAATGTCTTGATGCCGGATAACGGCAATCAGTTAGATATCAAGAAAAACAAAAGAGGTATTTCACTGGCGACTCCACAAAAGCTGACGCCTTTGCTTCAATGTCTCCCTCCTATGCTAAATATGTTTTTCCTAACACCAATGTAAAGTTGCAGTAAAGGTGCACGGGGTCTTTCCGTCTAACTACGCGAACTCCGCATCTTCACGGAGAATTCAATTTCACTGAGTTGATGTTGGAGACAGCGGAGAAATCGTTACGCCATTCATGCAGGTCGGAACTTACCCGACAAGGAATTTCGCTACCTTAGGACCGTTATAGTTACGGCCGCCGTTTACTGGGGCTTCAGAAATGAGCTTGCACCCATCGCATTAACCTTCCAGCACCGGGCAGGCGTCAGACCCTATACATCCACTTACGTGTTAGCAGAGCCCTGTGTTTTTGATAAACAGTCGCTTCTCCCTGGCTTGTGCCACCTTCTAATAGTTGCCTAAAAAAAGGTCTTCTTTATTCCGAAGTTACAGAAGCATTTTGCCGAGTTCCTTCAACATCATTCTCTCAAGCGCCTAAATATACTCTATTAATCCACCTGTGTCGGTTTAGGGTACGGTCTAATGATGGAGCTATTTCCTGGGACTTTTTCATGGCAAGTTCAATCCATTAAGAACTCACAACTTACAAAATCCGTCACTACCATCTGGTTAAGGAATATTAACCTTATTCCCATCGACTACGGCTTTCGCCCTCGTCTTAGGGGCCGACTAACTCTGCGCGGATTAACCTTGCGCAGAAACCCTTGGATTTTCGGCGATAAAGTTTTTCACTTTATTTATCGTTACTTATGTCAGCATTCGCACTTCTGATACCTCCAGGATCCCTCACGGGTATCCCTTCACAGGCTTACAGAACGTTCCGCTACCGCTTATAAAATTCGAAAATTTTATAAACCCACAGATTCGGTATATGATTTTAGCCCCGTTACATCTTAGGCGCAGAAACTCTATTAGACCGGTGAGCTGTTACGCTATCTTTAAAGGATGGCTGCTTCTAAGCCAACCTCCCGGCTGTTAAGGAATTTCCACATCCTTTCACACTTAATCATAATTTTGGGACCTTATCTGGTGGTCTGGGCTTTTTCCCTCTCGACCATGGACCTTAGCACCCACAGTCTGTCTGTTGAAGAACTACGTTCAGCATTCGGAGTTTTATTAGGTTTGGTAAGAATCTCTTCCCCCTAGCCCATTTAGTGCTCTACCTCTAAACGCATATTTATTCAACGCACTACCTAAATAGTTTTCGCGGAAAACCAGCTATCTACGAATTTGGTTGGCCTTTCACCCCTTACCACAAGTCATCCAAAGACTTTTCAACGTCAACTGGTTCGGTCCTCCAGCAAGTGTTACCTTGCATTCAACCTGCCCATGGTAAGCTCATTCGTTTTCGGGTCTAATTCATTAAACTAATCGCCCTATTAAGACTTGCTTTCGCTGCGCCTACACCTAGATGGCTTAAGCTTGCTTAATAAATTAAGTCACTGACCCATTATACAAAAGGTACGCCGTCACTCTAAAAAGAGCTTCGACTGATTGTAGGCATGCGGTTTCAGGTTCTATTTCACTCCCCTAATAGGGGTTCTTTTCACCTTTCCCTCACGGTACTAGTTCACTATCGGTCACTGAAGAGTATTTAGGCTTAGAGGGTGGTCCCCCTATATTCGAGCAAGATTTCACGTGTCCCGCTTTACTCAAGAAATTTATTAAACATTACTCTTACGGGACTATCACCCTCTATGGTTAATCTTTCCAGACTATTCAGATTTTTTTAACAAATCTACAGGCCTAATCCGCTTTCGCTCGCCACTACTAACGGAATCTCAATTGATTTCTTTTCCTCTGGTTACTTAGATGTTTCAGTTCTCCAGGTTGTCTCTTTAAACCTATGAATTCAGTTTAAAGTACCACATAAAGTGGTGGGTTTCCCCATTCGGAAATTTTCGGATCAAAACTTGCATACAGTTCCCCGAAACTTATCGCAGTATACCACGTCCTTCTTCGGCTTTCAGTGCCAAGGCATCCGCCACACGCCCTTAAACGCTTGATTTATGCACAGAAAAAAATTCTGTGTTGAATCAAATTTTGTTGGAATGTTCATCTATTCGAACATTCATTGATTGTTCATCTATTCGAACAATCGGATATAGATATTGATATTATTTATTTTATTTACAATTTTAATAACTAAGTATTTCTTTTTTGGTGGAGGATAGCGGGATCGAACCGCTGACCTCCTGAATGCAAATCAGGCGCTCTCCCAGCTGAGCTAATCCCCCATTTAAATTTGGTGGGCCGAGAAAGACTCGAACTTTCGACCCCACCCTTATCAAGGGTGTGCTCTAACCAACTGAGCTACCGGCCCCCATTCAGAAGAGAAACACTATTTTAAGAAGAGAAATGAGGACGGTCAACATTAGCCTGTTAATTTTTTAGAGTAAAAAAAAATTTTTACTCATCCTTAGAAAGGAGGTAATCCAGCCGCAGGTTCCCCTACGGCTACCTTGTTACGACTTCACCCCAGTCGCTGACTATACCGTGGTCAAAGTTTTTAACCTTTGCCTTAAGGTAGAACCAACTCCCATGGTGTGACGGGCGGTGTGTACAAGACCCGGGAACGTATTCACCGCGGCGCGCTGATCCGCGATTACTAGTAATTCCAGCTTCATGCACTCGAGTTGCAGAGTGCAATCCGAACTGAGGCATCTTTTTAGGATTTGCTTGATGTTGCCACCTTGCTTCCTATTGTAGATGCCATTGTAGCACGTGTGTAGCCCAACACGTAAGGGCCATGAGGACTTGACGTCATCCCCACCTTCCTCCAGCTTATCACCGGCAGTTCTTTCAGAGTGCCCAACTAAATGATGGCAACTAAAAGTAAGGGTTGCGCTCGTTGCGGGACTTAACCCAACATCTCACGACACGAGCTGACGACAGCCATGCAGCACCTGTGTTTCGTCCGGCCGAACCGAAAACTCTAATCTCTTAGAGTCGCGACGAACATGTCAAGTGTTGGTAAGGTTCTGCGCGTATCTTCGAATTAAACCACATGCTCCACTACTTGTGCGGGTCCCCGTCAATTCATTTGAGTTTTAACCTTGCGGTCGTACTCCCCAGGCGGTGTGTTTATCGCTTTCGCTGCGACACTGAAAATAAATTTCCAACGTCTAACACACATCGTTTACGGCATGGACTACGAGGGTATCTAATCCTCTTCGCTACCCATGCTTTCGTTCCTCAGCGTCAGTAATGATCCAGAAAGCTGCCTTCGCAATTGGTATTCTTTCTAATATCTACGAATTTCACCTCTACACTAGAAATTCTGCTTTCCTCTATCATACTCTAGCTAAAAAGTTTTGATGGCAGTTCCAGAGTTAAGCTCTGGGATTTCACCACCAACTTTTTTAACCACCTACGAACTCTTTAAGCCCAGTAATTCCGAACTACGCTAGGTCCCTTCGTATTACCGCGGCTGCTGGCACGAAGTTAGCCGGACCTTCTTATTCGGGTACAGTCATTTTCTTCCCCGACGAAAGAGCTTTACAACCCAAAGGCCTTCTTCACTCACGCGGCATCGCTGCATCAGAGTTTCCTCCATTGTGCAAGATTCCTTACTGCTGCCTCCCGTAGGAGTTTGGGCCGTGTCTCAGTCCCAATGTGGCTGATCATCCTCTCAAATCAGCTATTGATCAAAGCCTTGGTAGGCCATTACCCCACCAACAAACTAATCAAGTGCGGGCTCATCCATTGGCGCATAAAGCTTTCTCCGTAAAGACTTATGAGGTATTAGCACAAGTTTCCTCGTGTTATTCCTCACCAAAGGGAAGATACCCACATGTTACTCACCCGTCTGCCACTAAGTATTGCTACTTCGTTCGACTTGCATGTATAAGGCGTGCCGCCAGCGTACGTTCTGAGCCATGATCAAACTCTCAAGTTTAAAAACGGCGCACACTAGCTTCTATATAAATTTTAAGAATAAAATTTATATAATGTTGAAGTGTGTACGACAAATTTTGGTAACCTTAACCGTCCACACTTCTCTTCTTAAATTTTAACTTTTTACATAGCTAATTAGGCTGTAAAGCCTAATAATTCACAATAATTTATTGAGAAAGTGCCACGCTTATAGTCTAAAATAAAAGTAAATCAAGCTGTTAAGGGCAAAAAAACATTGAAAAAAGCAATAAAATTAAGGGTTTTTTTTGATTTTCGAATTATACTAAATTAATACTCATAATATTAATATGAAATTAAATTTTAGTTTATCAAAAATAAAAATTCAAAAAAACCTAGAATTATTCTTTGTCTTGTTACTTATTTTAACATCGATTGCCATAACTCAGATATATAATATTTCTAGGGAAACTTCTAAAAGAGAGCATATTAATTTAATTAATAATATTTATTTTCAAAAAACAGTAAATAATATTTTTTCAAACTTTGAGCCAAAATTTTTGAATATTAGTCACAAAATAGCCAAAAATGAAACTTTGAATAGTATTTTTAAAACCTACAAAATTCCTAATAAAGAAATAAATCTTATTTTAAATAATTTAAGTAAAAAAGACGAAATTAATAATTTAAAAATTAATGAAATAATTGAAATTAATATAGATAAATTTGAAAATAAAGTTGTAAAACTATTATTACCTGTAAACAAAACAAAAAAAATAGAGCTTATTAGAAATTTTCAAAAAGACTCATTCATAAGAAAAGAAATCATAACAAATTTAAAAAAAATTATAGTTTTTAAAGAAGGAAAAATTACTCAAAGCCTTTACAGGGCTGCAATAGATAAAGGAGTGCAACCAAACATAATTGTTGAATTCGCAAGAATTTATGGATTTCAAATAGATTTTCAAAGAGATATTAGACGTAATGACCTTTTTCAAATTATTTATGAATTATATGAAGATGAAAATAAAAAAATTTATAATACTGGAAATATTTTATTTGCAGACTTAATTTTAAGCAATCAAAGTAATGCTTTTTACTATTTTAATAAAAAAGGTGAAGAAGGTCATTATGATTTAAATGGCAAAAGTGTTAAAAAAGCATTAATGAAAACTCCAATCAATGGAGCAAAATTATCATCTAAATTTGGAATGAGAAAACATCCAATTGATGGATATAATAAAATGCACAGAGGCACGGATTTTGCAGCCCCAGAAGGAACGCCAATTATGGCTTCGGGTGATGGTGTTATATTAAAATCATCATGGTGTGGTGGTGGTGGAAATTGCATAAAGATTAAACATAATTCGACTTACTCAACTGTATATGCTCATCTTTCAAAGTTTGCCAATGGAGTGAGAAAAGGTAAACGTGTCAAACAAGGACAAATTATTGGATATGTCGGCTCCACAGGAAAATCAACTGGTCCCCATTTACATTATGAAGTTATTCATAATGGTCTAAAAATAAATTCTCAAACTTTAAAACTACCTTCCGGAAAAATTTTAAAAGGGAAAAATAGAGAAATTTTTGAAATAAAAAGAATAAAAATTGATGTATTAAAATCTGAAATTATAGCTGCTTTAGATTAATTTGATGTTGCGGTTTTTTCCGTTGATTTTTGATCTTCAAGTTTATCATGATCTTCACTACTAGTTTTGCTTGAGCTATCATTTTGTACTATTCGACTTTTTTCCTTCTCGTCCTGAATTCTTATAAAATGATCTGCATGCTGAAAGTAATTTTCTGATAATATCTTATCACCCTTTGATAAAGCTTCTCTAGCAAGATCAGTATATTTTTCAATTAACTTAGATGCATTTTGATTATTTCTTCCAGGTGATTTTCTTTGAAAATTTGCGTTACTTGTAAAAGAATGGTTTTCTCCATTTCTTTTGAAATTTCTGTCTCCATTACTTCTATATCTAGAACGTCTGTTGTTATTTCTAAAAGATCTCATATAGATATTACTAATTTATAACTTTGTACATATTACACATCTATCTCTATTTCCATAATCTTTGGCGATTTTGTTTACAAAATATTTTTCTTTTTTAAGCAATTTTATTACTTTCAATTTTTGGTCAAAACCAATCTCCAGTACTAACTTACCACCTATTTTAAGTAGTCTTGATGATTTTTTTATAACTTTCTTCAATACTGTGAAACCGTCAATCCCACCCTCAAGCGCCAGACTTGGTTCGAAACCAATTACATCTCTTTCCAAATATTTTAAATCAAATTTATTAATATAAGGAGGATTAGATATAACTAAATCATATTTACCTTTAAAAAAATTGTCAACAGATGATTTATAAAATTTAATTCTATTTTCTAATTGATGTATTTTTGCATTATATTTAGCAACATTTAAAGCATTTTTACATACATCTATAGCTGTCCCTTTAAAATTTGGTCGATCTTTTAATATTGATATTATAATACAGCCAGATCCAGTCCCAATGTCTAAAACTGATAATTTTTGATTTTTACTATAATTATAAAGTATTTCTTCAATTAAAATTTCAGTATCTGGCCTAGGAATTAATACATTTCTATCTACATAAAAAGTGCTTTTCCAAAAATCTTTTTGTTTTAAAATATATGCAATTGGTTCCTGTTTTTTTCTTCTTTCTACTAGTTTATTAAAAGTGTCTATTTTATCTTCATCTATTTTAATTGAAGAATTAAGTAATAGGTGGTTTTTACTCTTTTTTAAAACACTAGATAGTAAAATTTCACTATCAATATTAGCTGAGTTAATTGAGTTGTTTATTAAGTATTTTTTTGCATTAAACAAAACAGAATTAATATTGTCCATATCAATTTAAGCTAATTAGCTTCTCCTCTTGTGCCTGTAAATTTAAGCTCTCGACCATTTCATCAAAGATTTCACCTTGCATAAACTCTTCTAATTTATGCAAAGTCATATTAATCCTGTGGTCAGTTATTCTTCCTTGTGGAAAATTGTATGTTCTTATCCTCTCTGATCTATCTCCTGTTCCAATTTTACTTTTTCTATCTTTGGATCTTTCTTTTTCTTTTTTTTGTCTTTCTAATTCGTAAATTCTCGATCTTAAAATTTTTAAACCTTTTTCTTTATTCCTTATTTGTGATTTTTCATCTTGTTGACTAACCACTATATCCGTTGGAATATGAGTTATTCTTACGGCTGAGTCTGTTGTGTTGACACTTTGGCCACCTGGTCCGCTACTTCTAAATACATCAATTCTCAAATCTTTATCTTCTATTTTTACATCCACCTCCTCTGCCTCTGGTAAAACTGCTACTGTTGCCGCTGAAGTATGTACTCTACCTTGTGTCTCAGTATCTGGGACTCTTTGTACTCTGTGAACTCCACTTTCATATTTTAATGTTGAATAAATATTTGTACCTTTGATTGAAGCAATTACTTCTTTAAGACCACCCGCATCACTTTTAGAAATACTAATAATTTCAAGTATCCATTTTTTTTTGTGACTAATTTTTTCATACATTTTGAATAAGTCAGCAGCAAATAAACTTGCTTCTAATCCTCCGGTGCCTGCTCTTATTTCAATTATCGCGTTTTTTTTGTCAGCCTCATCTTTTGGTAATAAAAATAGTCTTATTTTTTTTTCATTTATTTCATTTTTTTTTACTAAATCACTTAATTCCATTTCGGCCATTTCTCGCATTTCAATATCGCCATTTTTGTCGTTAATAATTTTCTCAATCTCTTTTTTTTCATTCTCAAAATTGCTATAAGCTTTTGCTTCTTGAACTATGTTGTTTAAATCTGCATATTCTTTTGATTTTTCAGCAAAATTTTTTTTATCAATTGTTCCTGAGGATAACTCTGCCTCAAGTAAAGCATGTTTGGAAATTAAATCTCTTACTTTCTTTAGTACAATCATTATTTATTATTTTCAATTTCTTCAGCTTTTTTTTCAACTAAATCGACTACCTTAGAAATAATATCATCATTACTCAATTTTTTTGTTTGTACACCTTTTAGATAAAGCATGTTACTACCTTTTCCTCCACCGGTAACTCCAATATCTGTTAAGGCAGCCTCGCCTGGTCCGTTAACTACACAGCCGATTATTGAGAGAGTGATTGGTGTTTTTATATGTGAAAGTTTTTCTTCTAAAACTTTTACTGTATCAATAACTTGAAATGCTTGCCTGGCACAAGAAGGGCAAGAGATAATTTTTACTCCTCTATTTCTAAGATTTAGTGATTTTAAAATTTCATTTCCTACTCTTATCTCCTCAACCGGATCATCAGATAATGAAACCCTAATAGTATCGCCTATTCCATCCATTAATAAACTACCTAAGCCTATAGATGACTTAATGCTTCCTGGAATAAAACTTCCAGCTTCCGTGATACCTAGATGAAGGGGGTAATCAGTTACCTTCGAAAGTTCTCGATAGGCCTTTATAGATAAAAATACATCTGATGATTTAACACTAACTTTAAAATTAAAAAAATCTAAATCTTCTATAATTTTTATGTTTCTAATTGCACTTTCAACTAGAGCTTCTGGGCAAGGTTCTTTGTATTTCTCTAAAATATCTTTTTCGAGAGATCCTGCATTGACACCAATTCTAATTGAACAATTATTATTTTTTGCAGCAGAAATAACTGCTTCAATCTTTTTTTTGTTACCTATATTTCCTGGATTAATTCTTAAACAGCTTGCTCCATTCTCTGCTGACTCTATTGCTCTTTTATAATGAAAATGAATATCTGCAACTATAGGTACGGCTACATGTTTTACAATTTCTTTAAGTGCTTTTGTGGAATCTTCGTCTGGACATGAAACTCTTACTATATCTCCACCTACCTGGGAAATTTCATTTATTTGATTAATTGTTTCTTTAACATTTTTTGTTAAAGTATTTGTCATAGATTGAACAGTTATTGGACTGTCGCCTCCAACTTTTACATTGCCAATGTTTATAACTTTCGTTTTTCTTCTAAAAATATCTCTAAATGGTCTTAAACTCATCTTTAATTGTCTAGCTTAAATTCTTTATGAAGGGCCGAAATAGCTTTTTTTACAAATTTCTTTCCTATTAATACTGAAATTTTAATTTCTGATGTAGCAATAACTAAAATATTAATTCCTTTATTGGCCAATGTTTGAAACATCCTATAAGTTACACCAGGTGTAGTTATCATTCCAACACCAACAATTGAAACTTTTGATACATTTTTATTCACTATTAAATCTCTATATTTTATTTTTTTGTTTTGTTTTATAAACTTTAAAGTTTTTAATAAATCATCTGATTTAATAGTAAAAGTTATATCAGTTTCTTCTTTATTACCTGACGAAGTTTGAACAACCATATCTACATTAATATAATTTTGATAAAATGGTTTAAACACAGAAGCTGCTACCCCAGGTTTATCTTTAACTCCAACAAGAGTTACTTTAGCATCATTTTTGGTAAATGAAACACCTCTAATATTTTTATTACTATATATGTTTTTTTTCTTTGTGATTAATGTTCCTTCTTTATTTGTAAATGAAGATTTTACATCAATATCAATTCTATTTAATCTTGCATCTTGTAAAGAGGCTGGTTGCATAACTTTTGCTCCTAAGGATGCCATTTCTAGCATTTCTTCATAAGAAATAACTTTTATTTTTTTAGCCTTTTTTAAAGTATTTGGATCAGATGTATAAACACCATCAACATCTGTATAGATTATACATTTTTGTGCCTTAAAAAATTTTGCACACATAATTGCACTTGCATCTGACCCGCCTCTTCCTAAAGTAGTTATTCTATTATTTAAATTAATACCTTGAAAACCAGTAATTATGGGAATACCTCCAGATTGCAAAAATTTATTAATTTTTTTTTTATTAATTTGACTAATTCTTGATGAACTATGGTTGCCTTCAGTAAATATTGGGACCTGCCAACCCATCCAAGATTGAGCCTTATATCCTAGATGATTTAATCTACCGGCGATTAATGCGCAAGACATTTGTTCTCCAGATGAAACGAGAACATCGTACTCTGAAGCAATGAAATTATTACTTATTTTTTTTGATTTTTTTGCTAAATCATTTGTTACTCCACTCATAGCAGATGAAACAACAATTACTTTATATCTTTTTTTTATATAGCTAATAATAATATTAGCTACTTTCTTTATTCTTTCTACTGTACCTACCGAGGTACCACCAAATTTTAATACAACAATTTTCATTGATAATATTTCTTATATAAATTTAAAATATATTGATAAAATATATCTTGATTGTAATGTCAATAAAGAATGAAAATTAACACAATAAATAAAAAAGAAATAGAAAAATTTTCTAATATGGCTTCAGAGTGGTGGAATCCAGAGGGGAAATTTAAATCCTTGCACAAGTTTAACCCTATAAGAATAAAGTATATTAGAGATAATACTGTTAAACATTTTAAAATAAAATCGCAAAAACAGCCTTTGAAGAACCTTAGTATTTTAGATATTGGTTGTGGTGGAGGACTATTATCTGAACCAATGAGAAAGTTGGGTGCATCAGTAACAGGGATTGATGCCTCAAAAACAAATATTGATATTGCCAATATTCATTCCAAAAAAAGTAAATTAAAGATAAATTATATTTGTGCATCTCCTGAAAGCTTAAAAATAAATCAAAAATTTGATATTATATTAAACATGGAAATTGTTGAGCATGTTGAAGATGTCAATTATTTTATTAATAAAAGTTCCGAATTTTTAAAAAAAGATGGTTTAATGTATGTAGCAACTCTTAATAAAACCTTAAAATCTTATCTTTTTGCAATTATTGGAGCTGAATATATTTTAAGATGGTTGCCAATTGACACACATCAATGGGATAAATTTATTGAACCATCAAAATTGATTGAATATGGAAAAAATAACTCCTTAAAACTAGAAAAATTAGATGGTATGGTATTTAACCCTATTATCGATGAATGGAAGTTGAGTGCAGATAATTCAGTTAATTATATAATTCAATTTAAAAAAATCTAATTATCTTTATCTTTTATCCAAGGAATAGTTTGAGTTTCTATTCCTTCATCGTTTAAACCTTTCACTTCATCCTCCGTAGCTTTTCCATAAATTCTTTTAAATTTTTTTTTTGTACTATAATGTATGGATCTGGCCTCGTAGGCAAAGTTCTCACCAACATATTCAAAATTATTTTTAATAAATTTTTGGTATTCTTTAATTTTGTTTCTAAATTTTTTTATTTTTTTTTGATTTGTGTCTTCAGTTGTCTCTTTAATTAAATTGTTTAAAACCATAGGAGACATCAATGTTTTTTTAACTTCTTGGGAGCTACATCTGGTACAATTTATTAAATTCAACCTTTTTAATTTATCAAATTCTTTTGACGAAGAAAACCAACTATCAAATTTCAAGTCACAATCTTTACAAGTTAATTTGTACTTAATCATATTATTTAAATAATAACCTTTTTTTATTTTTGCAATAGCTTAACTTCTGTAATCTGCATTAATTTCGATATATTTTTTTGTTAAATCCATTGTATATGCAGTAAAACTTTTTGATCCCATTTTTAATTCTATAATTAAATCAATTTTTTCATTTTTCATAAAATTTTTAACTTCATTCTCATTATAATTATTTGATAATTCTCCTTTTTCAATAATTTTATAGGGACCCATGCTTATATTTAATCTACTTAAATTAATTAAAATTTCTGACTTACCAATTGCAGCTATTATTCTACCATAGTTAGGATCTTCACCAGCAAAAGCTGTTTTTACCAAAGGTGAATTTGCAATTGAAAATGCAATTTTTTTTGCATCTTTTTCATTTCTTGCACCACTTACGTTGATAGTGATAAATTTCGATGAACCTTCTCCATCAGCTGTAACCCTTTTTGCTAAATTTAATAAAACTGAATGAAATTTTTTTTCAAACTCGTGGACTCTTTCATCGTTTATATTATTTACCATAGTATTATTTGCTGCTCCCGTTGCAAAAATTGAAACCATATCATTTGTACTAGTATCACCATCGCAGCTTATTGCATTAAAGGTAGTATCAATATTTTTTCTCAATAATTTTTTTAAAACTTTTGATGAAATTTTAGCATCTGTAAATACATAACCTAAGGTGGTTGCCATATTTGGGTAAATCATTCCAGAACCTTTAGCAACTCCATAAATTTTCACAGATGTATTTCCTATTTTGCACTCTTCCATTGCTAACTTTGGAACAAGATCGGTTGTCATCATTCCTAAAGCTGCTTTAGCCCAGATATATTTATTTTGAATATATTTTATTTTCTCTATTAAATCTAAGATACAGTTTTTAATTTTAGATGTTGGGAACGTCTCACCAATTGTTCCTGTACAACCAAAAAGTATTTCTTTTGGTTTCACCTCTTCAGGTTTTTCATCATCAGATTTTTGTTTTAAAGTAAGTAAAGTAAGTTGAGAAGAAAGCTCATAAGCTATTTCTTCCAAACCTTGGTATCCCTTTTTGCCTGTAAAAGCATTTGCATTTCTTGTGTTGATTAACAGAGCTTTAATTTTTTTACTATTTATATTCTTATTCCATTTTATATTTTCAGACACTATTGATGACTGTGTATAAACTGATGCAAAATTTGCTCCATTTCTAAAGTAGAATAAAACAAGATCGTCTCTAGGGGGATTATAAAGCTTTGCACTAATTACTGATATAGCTACCCCATCAAGATGTTCAAGATCTTGGAAGTCACTCATTTTTGAGTTCTTATTTTTTGATCCAAAAAAATTACTAAAATTTAATACCATACTATTTAAATAAAATATTTTATTCCTATATTATTAGATATAATTGAATTATATACCAAAAATAAAAAATTAAATGCTAAATCCTTTAAATATTTTATCAAAATTTATAAAGTCTGGAAACCAAAGAGAGTTGGACAAACTTCAAATTATTGTTAACAAAGTTAACAAATTCGAAGAAAATATATCTAAATTAAGTGATAATGAATTTCCTAAAAAAACTCAGGATTTAAAAAATAGAATTCAAAAAGAAGAAAGCTTAGATAGCATATTACCAGAAGCTTTTGCCTTGGTACGAGAAGCCTCTAAACGAACAAGAGACGAAAGACATTTCGATGTTCAAATTATGGGGGGTATAATTTTGCACCGAGGTAGTATTTCTGAAATGAGAACTGGAGAAGGAAAAACTCTTACAATTGCTCTTGCAGCATATTTAAATGCTCTACATGGTGAAGGTGTTCATGTTGTAACTGTAAATGATTATCTTGCTAAAAGAGATTGTTCTGACATGGGGATAATTTACAATTTTTTAGGTTTATCTTCTGGATATATTAATAACGAACAAAGTGACAACGAAAGAAAAGAAAATTATTTGTGCGACATAACCTATGCAACAAACAGCGAGCTTGGTTTTGATTATCTAAGAGATAATATGAAATTTTCATCTGATGAATTGGTTCAAAGAAATCATAAATTTGCGATTGTAGATGAAATAGACTCTTGTTTAATTGATGAGGCAAGAACACCTCTTGTAATATCAGGCGCCGCCGAAGATAAAACAAACCAATATTTTGCGATAGACAAGCTTACAAAAAATTTAAGTAAATCAGATTTTGAAATAGATGAAAAAGATAAGAACATCTATTTAACAAATGATGGAATTTCAAATGTTGAAAAAATATTTTCAAGGGCAGGTATTCTTAAAAATAATAATTTTTACGATCCTGCAAATTTATCCCTGGTCCACCATGTGAATCAGGCTTTAAGAGCTAATCATTTATACCAAATAGGGAGAGA
Source organism: uncultured Pelagibacteraceae bacterium (assembly GCA_902607215.1). Taxonomy (GTDB): domain Bacteria; phylum Pseudomonadota; class Alphaproteobacteria; order Pelagibacterales; family Pelagibacteraceae; genus Pelagibacter. Next base: position 6,098 of record CACLJJ010000011.1, on the reverse strand, counting down.
TTATATTGTAAAAGATGATCAACTTAAAATTATTGATGAACTTACAGGCAGAATATTAGAAGGTCGTAGATATGGAGATGGTCTTCATCAGGCATTAGAGGCTAAGGAAAAAATTGAGATTCAAGTTGAAAATCAAACTTTAGCATCAATTACATATCAAAATTATTTTAAACTTTATGAAAAATTATCTGGCTGCACAGGTACTGCAATTACAGAGGCTGAAGAATTTCATGAAATATACAATCTAAAGGTAACAATTATACCTACAAATAAAAAAATGATTAGAAAAGATTGGAACGACCAAATTTTTAGAACCGAAAAAGAAAAAAATAATGCTATAATAAATAAAATTGCTGAATGTTATAAAAAAGGACAGCCTATGCTTGTTTTTACATCGAGCATAAATAAGTCAGAACAGTATTCAAATCTTTTGAATAAAACCAAAATTCCCCACACAGTTTTAAATGCTAAAAACCATGAAAGAGAAGCAGAAATCATTGCAAACGCTGGAAAACTACAGTCAATAATTATCACAACAAGCATTTCTGGTAGAGGTGTTGATATTCAGCTTGGAGGAAAAAAAGGTAGTGTTGAAGAAGATGAACTAAAAATTCAAAAAGAAAAAATTAAATCATTAGGTGGTCTTTTTGTTATTGGAACTGAAAGAATGGAATCTAGAAGAGTAGATAATCAAGCAAGAGGTAGATCTGGCAGACAAGGAGATGAGGGTAATTCAATTTTCTATGTTAGTTTAGAAGATGATTTGATGAGAATATTTGGTTCAGAATCTATGAACAAAATACTTGAAAAATTAGGATTAAAAGACGGAGAAAGTATTGATCATCCATGGATAAATAAAGCTCTGGAAAGAGCTCAACAAAAAGTAGAAGCAAGAAACTTTGATATTAGAAAAACTTTATTAAAATTTGATAATGTTTTAAATGATCAAAGGCACGTTATTTTTAGTCAAAGAAAAAATATTATAGATTCGGACGAAATTTTTGAATATTCTGATGGTTTTTTAGATGAAGTTATTAGTGATTTGGTCAAAAAAAAAGAAAATTTTACTAACTCCAATAACACAAAAGATTTTAAAAATCAGATAAAATCATTGCTTGGGAAAAGTTTTAATGAAACTGAAATTCAAGATTTGCTTCAAAAATATAATGAAGATTTCAAAAAAAAAATTAAAGAAAAATTTATCAAAAAAAGAAATCAAAGAATTGAAATAATAGGAAAAGAACAATCAAAAGAAATTGAAAAAAGAATATTTCTACAATCAATTGACTTAAATTGGAAATCACACATTCAATACCTTGAACAATTAAGACAGGTAATTGGATTAAGATCTTATGGTCAAAGAGATCCACTGGTAGAATATAAAAAAGAAGCTTTTACTTTATTTGAAAATTTATTGAATAAATTAAAGTTAGATTTAATAACTATACTACTAAACTTAACTATAATTGAAAAACCAATTGAAAATAAGGAAGAAATAAAACCTACTAAAACCGACCCAAAATATATTGGAAAAAAAATGAGCAGAAACGAACCATGTTTTTGTGGCTCAAATAAAAAATATAAGCACTGTTGTGGAAGATTTTAAATGACTAGAATAGTTAAAATTACTATTAATATTAATCCAACAATTAAAAAGTAATTTTTATATCTTTTAAATTTATTTAATAAATCACTTAATAAACCAGTTTGTAATGACAAACTATCCTCGGTACTTGAGCTAGTTGTAAAGCCTTTTGTTCTTCCTATAGATAAAAATTTTTCTTTCCTTTTATTATAAACTTCGTCCCTCGTTAAAAATTTAAAATCATTAAGATTTTTTTCAATAGAAAATTTCACACTATCTAAAATTGTGTTTTTATCTCTATGTGCTCCTCCAAGAGGTTCTGGTATTATTTCATCAATTATTTTTAAATTTAAAAGATCATTTGCTGAAAGTTTCATTGCCGTAGCAGCTTCAAGGGTTTTTTTTGGGTCTCTCCAAAGGATAGTTGCACATCCTTCGGGTGAAATTACAGAATAAATTGCATTTTCTAGCATTATAACTTTATTTGAGGAAGCTAATGCTATTGCTCCGCCTGACCCTCCCTCACCAATTATTATAGATATTGTTGGAACTTTTAATTCCATACTGCACTCAATAGATTTTGCTATTGCTTCAGCTTGTCCTCTTTCCTCCGCTCCCACACCTGGGTATGCACCCGGCGTATCTATAAAAATAATTATTGGTATATTAAATTTATCAGCAAGTTTCATTAACCTAATAGTTTTTCTGTATCCTTCTGGTCTCATCATTCCAAAATTGCGTTCTATTCGACTTTCTAAATCGTCACCCTTTTCTTGTCCTATCACTAAAATTGATTGGTTATTAAATTTTGCAAAACCTGTCATTACAGATTTGTCTTCGCTATAGTAACGATCACCAGATAAAGGAATAAATTCATCAAATAGATTATCTATAAAAAATTTTGATTTGGGTCTGTCCTCATGTCTTGCTACTAAAGTTTTTTGCCATGGGTTAAGATTTGAATAAATCTGTTTAAGTTTATCGTCTATTTGTGCTTGAAGTGTTGATATTTTGTTTGTATTCACCTCGGATAAACCTTCTTGATTGTAGGGATCTTTTAAACTTTCCAGTTCATTCTCTAGATCCTTTACATCTATTTCAAAGTTTAAATAATTTTTCATATACTAAGCTAATCAATATAGTTGTTTATAAACTTAAAATAGGCAATAAAATGGTGAAATTATAAAATTTATGGTTTTAATTGCTACAAAAACGATATTTTAATGAAAAAAATAGAACAATACATAAAAATTAAAAATCTTTCAGTATCCAAGGTTTTGTTTGATTTCATTAATGATGAGCTTTTAAAAGGAATTAAAATTAAAAAAGACAAATTTTGGAATGGTTTTAGCAAAACCGTACATGAACTAGAGCCTAAAAATAAAAAATTAATAGAGACAAGAGAAAAATTGCAAAAATCAATAGATACATGGCATTTAGATAGAAAAGGTAAAAAATTAAATTTAACAGAATATAAAGAATTTTTAAAAAAAATTGGTTATTTAAAAAAACCTGGTCCAAATTTCAAAATTGTAACAAAAAATGTAGATAAAGAAATATCAAGTATTTGCGGTCCTCAACTAGTTTGTCCTATTTCTAATTCAAGATTTTTATTAAATGCTGCTAATGCAAGATGGGTTAGTTTATACGATAGCTTGTATGGAACAGATATAATTCCAGAAACTCATGGAGCTTTAAAAGGAAAGACTTATAATCCAATCAGAGGCAAAAAAGTAATAGAATATGTTCGTGGTCTATTAGATAAATTTATACCTTTAGAAGTTAAAAGTTGGAAAGATTTAAACAAAATTCCTGAAGTTAAAAACAATAAATTAAATTTAAAACTAAAAAATCCTAAACAGTTTGTGGGTTATAACAAGAAATTACATCATCTATCTTCACTTTTGTTTATTAACAATAATCTTCATATAAATATTTTGTTCGATCAAGGTGGAAATATGGAAATTAACAATCCTGACGGAAACCAAGATAAAATAAAAATACACGATGTTTTTTTAGAATCTGCAATTTCTACTATTTGTGATCATGAGGATAGTGTAGCCGCAATAGATGCCGAGGATAAAGTTCTCGGATATAGAAATTGGTTAGGTTTAATGAAAGGTGATTTAAAAGCAGATTTTACAAAGAAAAGAAAAAAATTTTTTAGAAAATTAAATTCTGATCGAAATTATATATCTCCCAAAGGTAAAAATTTTAAATTACATGGGAGAAGTCTATTACTTAATAGAAATGTCGGTCATCTTATGACTAATTCTGCAATACTTTTAAAAAATGGATCTGAATGTCCAGAAGGAATTCTGGATGCTTTTGTTACATCTCTTGCATGTTTTCATGATTTTAAAAGAAAAGGAAATTCTAGAACTAATTCAATTTACATTGTTAAACCAAAAATGCATGGTCCTGAAGAGTGTGCTTTTACTAATTTAATTTTTGAAAAAGTCGAAAAAGTTTTAAATTTAAAAAAATATCAAATTCTCTGTGGAATTATGGATGAAGAAAGAAGAACTTCAGTTAATCTTAAAGAATGTATTAGGATTTTAAAAAACAGAGTTTTTTTCATTAACACTGGTTTTTTAGATAGAACTGGAGATGAAATCCATACATCTATGGAAGTGGGACCAATGATTTTTAAAGGAAATATGAAATCTTCAAAATGGATTTCTGCTTATGAAAATAATAATGTTGATATGGGACTTTCTTGTGGTTTTTCAGGTAAAGCTCAAATAGGAAAAGGCATGTGGGCAATGCCAGATTTAATGAATAATATGATGAAACAAAAAATTGTCCACCCTTTGGCTGGGGCTAATTGTGCGTGGGTGCCATCTCCTACTGCGGCAGCATTGCATGCTCTTCATTATCACGAAGTTGATGTATTTGTTAAACAAAAAGAATTATCTAAAAGAAAGCCAGCAAAACTTTCGGATCTATTAAATATTCCAATTGCTGATAGACCAAACTGGTCGATTGAGAAAATCAATAAAGAATTGCAAAATAATGCTCAAGGAATTTTAGGATATGTTGTTAGATGGATTGATCAGTCTGTTGGTTGTTCTAAGGTCCCTGACATTAATGGAGTTGGCTTGATGGAAGATAGAGCAACATGCAGAATAAGCAGTCAGCACATTGCTAATTGGTTACATCACGGTATATGCAGTAAAAAACAAGTTTTAGAAATTATGAAAAAAATGGCAAAAGTTGTAGATAGCCAAAACTTAAAGGATCCTGGTATGAAGGGACATGCGCCCTATAATCCTATGTCAAAAAATTTTGAAAAATCTATTGCATTTAGAGCAGCGTGTGATTTAGTTTTTCATGGCAAGTTTCAGCCTTCAGGATATACAGAGCCACTACTTCACTTTAACAGATTAATGAAAAAATCAGTCTGATTCGGAATTTAAACTTGTCCTATTTTTAAAAGCTGAAAATAAAGTACCATCGTCAAGACTTTCTATTTCTCCTCCAATAGGCAATCCTTGAGCAAGCTTAGATATTCTTGCATTGGTATTTTTTAAACTGTCTTTTATATAATAAGCGGTAGTTTGACCTTCGACTGTTGCGCTTGTTGCAATTATTACCTCGTCTATTTTATCTTTTTTAACTCTATTTACTAAAGAACTAATTAGCAAATCCTCCTTTTTGTGACCTAAAGAACCAATTGTTCCACCTAAAATATGAAAATATCCATCAAAAATGTTTGAACTTTCTATACTCCATTGATCAGCAATATTTTCAACTACACAAATTTTATTTGTTTTTTTATTAGTTTCGTTACAATTATTACAAATATCATTAGATCTCAAAGAACCACACGTTTTACATCTTGAAATATTCTTATAAATATCTGCCAAAACTTTGGCCATCGGTTTCATTAACTCATCTCTATTATTAATTAATTTAAGAATTATTCTCTTGGCAGATTTTGGTCCAAGGCCTGGTAGTCTCGAAATTATTTTTACTAACTCATCAATCTCATTTATGTTTTGCATAATTTTACAATGGCCATTTGAAGCCAGGAATTCCAAAACCACCTGTCGCTTTTGAGATTTCTTCTGTTGTTTTTGATTTCAATTTTTTTTTAGCATTATTATGAGCTGCAACTACAAGATCCTCAATGATAGATTTATCTTCTTTAATTATATCTGGAGAAATATCTATCTTAACCATTTCGCCATTACCATTTAAAGTTACTTTTACAGAATTTGAACCAGACACTCCTTCAATTTTTATGCTTTTAATTTTTTCTTGGCTTTCTTTCATTTTTGCCTCGAGCTCTTTTGCTTTTTCCAAAATTTTTGAAAAATCTGTCAATTTTTATCTTCGCTTTCTACATCAATTAACTGTGCATCTGAAAATGATGCTAAAATCTTTTTATAAGTCATACTTTTTTTAGCATCATCTAGTAGTTTTTTTTTATTATCTTTAATCACACTCTTTCGAGACATTTTGCCAGCCTCTTTAGAAAGTGAAATAATCCATCTCTCATTAGTCCATT
>CACLJJ010000010.1 GCA_902607215.1 uncultured Pelagibacteraceae bacterium | reverse complement strand
TCACCTTTTGAAACTTTGTCGCCAACTTTTACATTTATTTTTGAAACAACGCCTTCTATTTCTGATGGAACTTCAACACTTGATTTATCGCTTTCTAAAGTAACTACTGGATCATTTTTTTTTATTTTTTCTCCTACTTTTACAATTACTTCAACAATTTCAACTTGTTCGAAATCACCAATGTCTGGTACATTTAACTGGATAGCCATTATTAATTTAATTTTAACACATTTTAATCTTTTTTTGGACAATCTTAGATGTTGATATAGATCAAATATGCTTAACTTATTGCTCAAAAAGTTTAAGAAATCTAGCCATCATCAAGATTTAGATGCTAGATATTGGATTCAAATGATAATTTTGAATAAAAATTATTTTTCTACAAAAAATTAAATCCTCTCTAAACACATTGAAATTCCCATTCCTCCGCCAATGCATAGAGTTGCCAAACCTTTCTTAACATTTCTTCTTTTCATTTCATGGACCAATGTAACTACTATTCTGCAGCCAGATGCGCCTATAGGATGTCCAAGAGCGATTGCACCACCATTTACATTAACTTTTTCTTTTGGAATTTTTAATTCTTTAATAACTGCTAAACTTTGAGCAGCAAAAGCTTCGTTTGACTCAATTAAGTCCAAATCTTTTATTTCCCATCCAGCTTTTTCTAAAGCTTTTTTTGATGCGGGTATTGGACCTGACCCCATTAAAGAAGGATCAACACCACAAGTTGCCCAAGACACAATTTTTGCAAGAGGAATTAAATTTCTTTTTTCAGCTTCCTCTCTAGTCATTATTAACACTCCAGCTGCACCATCATTTATGCCTGAGGAATTACCCACTGTTACTGTTCCATTTTTTTTAAATGCAGGCTTAAGATTTGATAAACTTTCAATTGTAACGTCTGCTCTAGGATGTTCATCCAAAAAAGATTGGTTAATTTTATCATTTAGTATTTCATCTTTAAATTTTTTATTTTTTATTGCTTCCTGTGCTTTTGCTTGTGAAGATAGGGCAAAATTATCTTGTTCATTCCTTGAAATATTCCACTTCTCAGCAACATTCTCTGCTGTAACTCCCATATGGTAATTATAAAATGCATCTGTTAAACCATCTTGAAGCATCATATCGTTGTTTGAACATGACATATTTTCCTGTCCACCGGCTATAACAATTTTTGAATCATTTAATAAAATTGATTGATATCCTGAAACGATAGCTCTTAAGCCCGAACCACATACTTGATTGACTATATATGCTGTTTTTTCATTTGGTATGCCTGCACCTTTGGCTGTTTGTCGAGCAGGATTTTGCCCCGCTCCCCCTGTTAAAACTTGACCGATAATAACTTCATCAATTGACACTGGGTCTATTTTTGATTGATTCAAAATATTTTTAAGGACAGACTTTCCTAAGTCATGAGCCTGAATTTTAGCCCACATACCTTTATGTTTTCCAATACCTGTTCTCAAACCACACACAATAACTATATCTTTGGAATTTTTTGGCATATAATACATTAATTCCTAATTTGAAAAATTACATTAAAAAATATAAATATATATATTAATAATTAAAAAATTGCGCCTGTAGCTCAATTGGATAGAGCGCTTGGCTACGGACCAGGAGGTTCTGGGTTCAACTCCTAGCAGGCGCGCCAAAATTGGAATTATTATGAAAATATCTCTACAAAAAGCAGTTGTTTATTTCTTTTTAATTGTTTTTATAATTTTATTAATACTTGCAGTAATTTTATAAAAATTATGTCAGAAAAATTTGAGCAAATAAGCATAAAGCCGGGTTTTATGAAACACAATGGTGGTTTATTATTTCGTGATATTTCAGAAAATGAATATCAGTTCAAATCAAAAATAAACAAAAATCACTTAAACAAAGCTGGCATAACTCACGGAGGATATATAGCCTCATTGATTGATGCTGGCTCAGGTACCGCAGTTCATAAAACCGTTAGCAGCACTTCTTGTGTAACTGTTTCATTAGATATAAAATTTATAGCCCCCACAAAAGAAGGAGATGAGATTTTAGGCTTTGTAAAAATTTTAAAAAAAACAAAATCAATGGTATTTGTAATCTGTCATTTGCAATGTAATAATAAAATAATTGCGTCAGCATCTGGAGTGTGGAAAATATTAAAAGTTAAATCTTTAAATTTGCGTTCTAGTAGCTAAATTTTATTAATATGCTACAATTAAAAATTAATTAATTAGAAACCTCAAAAAATGAGAACTTTTTTTAATCTGATTCGGACTTGTTTTAGCCTATTTTTGTTCTTAAACCATAACAACATATAGTGGTCTGAAAAAATTGGACACAAAAGATTGAAATGAAAAAAAATAAAATTGTAGCTGTTCTTGGGCCCACAAACACAGGAAAAACCTTCTTTGCAATAGAAACTATGCTTTCTTTTGATAGTGGTATGATTGGTTTTCCTTTAAGACTTCTTGCTAGAGAGATCTATGATAAAATAATTAAAAGGATTAATCCACAAAAAGTTGCTTTAATTACTGGTGAAGAAAAGATTATACCTTCCCATGCAAAGTATTATCTTTGCACAGTTGAGTCTATGCCAATTGATAAAAATTTAGAATTTGTTGGAGTAGATGAAATTCAAATGTGTTCCGATCATGAAAGAGGACATATTTTTACAAATAGACTTTTAAATTTACGTGGTGAAAAAACAACTATGTTCATGGGATCAAATTCTATGAAAAATATAATTAATAAACTTGAAGATGATATTGAATATATAAACAAAGGAAGATTATCTAAATTAACTTATTCAGGATACAAAAAAATTTCTAGAATTGAGAGAAAAACAGCAATTATAGCTTTTTCTGCTGAAGAAGTTTATGCAATAGCTGAACTAATTAGAAGACAAAAAGGTGGTGCTGCAATTGTTATGGGATCTTTAAGTCCAAAAACTCGAAATTCTCAAGTTGAACTTTATCAATCTGGAGATGTTGATTATTTGGTAGCAACTGATGCAATAGGAATGGGAATAAATATGGACTTAGATAATGTATATTTTTCTAATTTAAAAAAATTTGATGGAAAGAAATTAAGAAGATTAAACCTAGCTGAAATTGGACAAATTGCTGGTCGAGCTGGTAGATATTTAAATGATGGTACTTTTGGTATTACAGGAGATTGTAGCGAAATTAATTCTGATGAAGTTGAACTATTAGAAAAACATAAGTTTGAAGATATAAATACTATTTTTTGGAGAAATTCAGATCTAAATTTTAACAATGGAGCTAATTTAATTAAATCTTTAGATGAAAAGCCAAAACAAAAATGGCTTAGAAGAATTCATGAATGTGAAGATGAAAAAATACTTAAATATCTTCTAAAAGATGTTGAAAATTTAAAAATTGATAATAACAAAAACGAACTTGAATTGCTCTGGGAATGCTGCCAAATTCCTGATTTTGTAAAAAAAACTTATGGTCATCATATTCAAATTGTAACAAAAGTTTTTAATTTTCTAAGAAATAAACCTGGAAGAATAACTAGCAGCTACATAAAACAACAATTGTCACCTCTTGATAAATTGGATGGAAATGTTGACTCTATTTCAAATAGAATAGCTAACGTAAGAACATGGTCTTATGTTTCCAATAAAGTGAATTGGGTTGAAAACCAAGATTATTGGATTGAAAGAACAAAAAATCTAGAAGATAAATTATCTGAAAGACTGCATGAAGAATTAACGAAAAGCTTTATTGATAAAAGAGCAAGTGTTTTGGCCAGAGGATTAAAACAAGATATTTCATTTGATACAAAAATTTTGAATAATGAAAGAGTTATGATTAACAATCAATTTATAGGGCAACTAAAAGGATTAAAATTAGAACTGGACTTAAAAATAGGAGCACTTGATACTGATATCAAATCTTTAAAAAAAGCAGCAAGACAAACAATTGGTCCAGAAATTTTGAATAGAATTGAGCAAATTAAAAAAACTGGATTGATTGATCTAAAAAATGATTTCAAGATTTATTGGAAAGATTTTCCTATTGCTATTTTAATACCAGGCAAAGACTATCTTAACCCAGAAATAAAATTAATAATTGATGATATGATTGATAATGAGGATCAATTAAAATTGATTGAATATTTAAATAAATGGATAAATAAAAAAATTAATCAGGATTTAAAAAATCTAATTGATCTAAAAAATACAAAAGAAACAAACACATCTATTAGAGCTCTAGCTTATCAATTGTACGAAAATAACGGTGTAATAAAAAGAGAAAAAGTTATAAATTTTATTAAATTTTTAAAACAAGATGAGAGAAAAATTTTAAGAGCAATGGGTGTTAAATTTGGAAGATATCATATTTTTTTACACAGACTATTTAAACCTAATGCTGTATCTCTTAGAATTTTACTTTGGAAAAATTTTCATCAAAAATATTTTGTTTTAGAGCCACCCAAGTTTGGTCTTAATTTTTTTGAAGATAAAAAAAATATTAATCCTAATTTTATGCTCATATGTGGATTTGAAAAATTTGATAAGTATTATGTAAGAATTGATATTTTAGAAAGACTTTTTTTAAAAATTATAGATTCAAATCAAAATGAAAAAAAAGAAATTCAGCTAAACTCTGAAATGCTAAATTTACTTGGATGCAATAAGAGTGATTTTATAAAGTTAATTCAAAAAATGAGTTACAAAACATTTGTAAAAGATAATGATTTATATTTTAAATATTTGCCTAACAAAAAAATTAAAAAACAATTTATTTCTAAGAAAAATGACAATGACAACCCATTTAGTGTACTTACTGAATTAAATTTTAAATAATGCTCAATTTTTTTACAGAAAATAAAGATAATTTACATATTAAAACTGCAGCTCTTTTAATACATGCGGCAAAAATAGACGAAAATTATTCTGATGTAGAAAAAAAAATTATAAAAAAAACTTTAATTGATTTAGGAATTAATGAAGAAAAATTAGAAGAAATATTCAGAAAAGGTGAAAATGCTGAAGCTAATTCAAATCAAATATTGGAATTTACTAAGGAAATCAAAAATAGTGATGAACAATTTAAAATAAAAATAATTGAGACATTATGGAATATAATATATTCAGATGGAAACTCAGATATGTATGAATCAAACTTTATGAGACGTTTAACTGGTTTGCTATATCTCGATAACAAAGTTGTTGGAAATATAAAAGAAAAAATAAAAAAGAAATTAACAAATGACATACTTGATTAATGACAAATGTATAAAGTGCAAATTAATGGATTGTGTTGAGGTTTGCCCAGTTGATTGTTTTTATGAGGGGAAAAATATGCTTGTAATTAAACCTGATGAGTGTATAGATTGTGGCGTTTGTGAACCAGAATGTCCAATAGACGCTATAGTTCCAGACACTGCCGAAGATGCTAATCAGTGGTTAGAACTAAATACAAAATATTCGGAAATTTGGCCAAACATAACTGAAAAAAAGGAACCACCAAAGGATCATAAAAAATACGAAAATGAAGAAAATAAATTTAAAAAATATTTTAAAGAAAACCTTTAAAAAAAAAAGTACAGCAAAAAAGAAAAGAAAAACTTTAAGTAAAGTTAAAAAGTCAAAAAAAAAATCAATCAAAACTATAAAAGAAAAAAGTAAAAATGTTGAAAAAAGTAATCTTTTAAGAATTCCAAAACAAAATGAACAAAAACCTGAAATTAAAAAAATAAAAAAACAGGAAACAGAAAAAAAACAATTCAAACCAAAAGATTATATTGTCTATCCAAAACATGGGGTGGGTCAAATTCTTTCGATAAATACAAAAATAATTGGCGGCATAGAAGTACAATGTTACGATGTAAAATTTGAAAAAGATAAAGCTGTTGGATTATTGCCAATTAACAAACAATCACACTTAAGACCTTTGTCTACTGTAAATCAAGTTAATAAATCTATTTATATTCTAAAAAGCAAACCTAAAATTAAAAGATCTATGTGGAGTAGAAGAGCTCAAGAATACGAGCAAAAAATTACCTCCGGCAAAATCTATGAATTGGCAGAAGTAGTTAGAGATTTAAATAAAGGTGATGATATAATGGTTGATCAATCTTATAGTGAAAGACAATTATTTGAAAAAGCTTATGAAAGAATTTTATCTGAATTTCAAATTGTATTAAATTTATCTTTAGAAGAAACTCAAAAAAAATTAAATAAAGCCTTAAAAAGAAATTTAGAAAATCAAATGCAAAGTATGGAAAAAAAACCAGTAGTTAATCCTGAAAATCAAGTAAATGAAAATATTGAGGAGGAGAGGGAGAGAGTAGAATAAAAAAACGCTCCTCACACAAAAGTTATGAGAAGCGTTTTTAAAAAAGATTAACTTATCTTCTTCTTCTTCTAGCTTTTTTCTTAGCTTTTTTCTTAGCTTTTTTTCTTCTTTTAGCCATCTTTAGCTCCCTGTTTTATTTTACGAATCAATGATTCGTTATTACTACCATTTTTATTTTTTTTATTAACCTATGTCAAACATTTAATTAAAGACAAATTAAATTTTAAATTTTAAATTTTAAAATTAAATTTTTATTTTTGTTTAAAGTTAAAAAGATAAGACTTTATGCGCTTAATAAAGGTTTTTTTAAATTAAATTTAATATAAATTTTCTAATTGTTTTTTATATTTATTAATAATTTTATATCTTTTCAATTTTAAAGTTGGAGTTAACATTCCATTTTCAATTGAAAACATTTCATTAATTGTTATAAATTTTTTTATTTTTTCAATATTCGTTAAATTTTTATTAACTTTTTCTATTTCTTCGCTTAAAATATTTTTTTTTTCTTCATTAATAACAATTAAAGCAACTAAATAAGGTTTATTATCTCCATATACTACGGCTTGTTCAATAATTTCTGAATTTGTTAATTCATTTTCAATTTTTATTGGTGAAATATTTTCTCCTCCTGGAGTAATTAGAATATCTTTTTTTCTATCAGTAATTTTTAAATATTTATTCTCAAAATTTCCTATATCACCGGTATGAAGCCATCCATCAATTAATACTTTTTTGGTTTCTTCTTCATTGTTCCAATAACCTAACATTACATTTTCTCCTTTTACCAAAATTTCTCCATCATCTGCTATTTTTACCTCGTTTCCTTTAAATGGTGGTCCAACCGTTTCCACTCTCACATCATGAATTGGATTGCAGCTCACTACGGGTGAAGTTTCGGTTAACCCATAACCTTGCAATGTTGACAAACCTATAGAATTTAAAAATAAACCCACCTCTTTATCAAGGGCACCACCTCCAGAAACAAAAGTTTTAAGGCTTCCTCCAAATTGTTTTTTGATCTTTTTCCTCACCAATAAATCAACCAACTTATCTATAAACATTTCATTAAAACTGAATTTTTCTTTTTTCATTTTTTTCATACCTAGTTTTACAGTGACATCAATTAATGTTTTTTTGAATCCTTTTGTTTTATTAAAATTAGTTTTAATTTTTTGATATAGGTTTTGGTAAAATCTAGGTACTGCTGTCATTACCTGTGGTCTACAATCATTCATATTTTTTATTAATTTATCAATTCCTTCTGCATAAAATATTTTTGCTCCAACGCTTATTTGTACAAATTGGACTGTGTGTTCATAAGAATGGGATAAAGGTAACCAAGTTAAAAATCTAGTTTGTTTTGAAAGTAAAGGCTGAAGTAGCTCGCAAGCACCTTCACAATTATTCAGGATACCACCATGACTTAAAATTACACCCTTCGGATTTCCTTGGGTGCCCGAAGTATAAATAATACATGCAGGATCGTTTCTTGATATTTTTACCTTGGGAATTAAATTTGAATTTGAATTTATAAATAAATTCTCAACATGAATGTAGTCTTTAATATTTATATCGTTAAAATCATCAAAATAAAAAACTTTATTAATAAAATCTTTTTTCGGCAAAATATTCTTAATTTTTTTATATTGTTCTTCGTTTGAAATAAAAATTATTGATGGTTTGCAATCATCAATTATGTATTCATAATCTCTTTCTATATATGTTGTATAAGCTGGCACTGTTATTCCGCCAGATAACATTATCGATAAATCAGAAATAAGCCATTCCGGACGATTTTCAGAAATTAGTAAACATCTATCTCCTTTTTTTATATTTTTTGAAATTTCATTTGAAAGATTAATTACTGAATTGAATGTTTTTTCCCAACTAAAATTTTTATTTAAGTCTTTTAAAGATGATAGGAGAATTTTTTTTTTGTCCTGTCTCTCATATTGAGAGAAAAATAGTTCTAATAAATTATTTAATCCTTTTAATTTCATTTATATTTTGGTGGGCGAAGAGAGAATCGAACTCTCACTTCTTGCGAAACACGATTTTGAGTCGTGCGCGTCTACCAGTTCCGCCATTCGCCCTTTGTTTTGCATAAATTTTTATTATAAAATTAAATAGTATAAAAACTTAAATTGTATTAAAACCAAAAAATGTTCAGTAAATTGTACGATAAATGTTTAAAACTTGCGTCCCATAAAAGTGCTAATTTATATCTATCTATAGTTTCATTCACTGAAAGTTCTTTTTTTCCAGTACCACCAGATCTGATGATTGTGCCAATGGCAATAGCTAAAAATGAAAATTATTTAAAAATATTCCTGAATGCTACTATATTTTCTGTTTTAGGTGGGCTATTTGGATATCTTATTGGTTTTACATTTGTAGACCTTGGAATGAATGTTGTTGAGTTTTATGGATATGAAGAAAAAGTGAATAACCTCAAATTAAGCTTGTCTCAAGGAAGTGGAATGTATGCTTGGCTTGGAATACTTTTTTTAGCTGGATTTACTCCTTTGCCGTTTAAAGTTTTTACCATCACAAGTGGTTTCATGGGTTTTAACATATTTACTTTTATAATAACTTGTTTGATAGCACGTGGTTTAAGATTTTTTCTAGTATCCCTTTTATCCGCTAAATTTGGTAAAAATTTTGCAAATTTTATGAAAAAAAAAGGTCCAGTATGGTCATCAATTATAGGGGTTGTGATAGTAATTTTTTTTTTAATAATATATTTAATTTTAAAATAAAATGCTTCAATTAAAAAAAAAAATTGTACTTAATGTTTTTTTGCTTTTAAGTATTATTGCTTTGAGCAGTGCGTTTTTTATTGAACATATTTTAGATCATAAACCCTGTAATTTATGTTTGCTTGAGAGGGTACCATATATTTTAGCAATAATACTAGTCATCTCGGTTTCAATTTTTAAAAGTTTTGAAAAAAATATTTTTCTTTTATTAAGTTTAACTTTCTTATTGGCAACTTTGTTGTCATTTTATCACTTTGGTATTGAACAAGGTTTTATAGAAGAATCAGCTGTTTGTGATATAAAACAACAAACCGATAACTTATCCAAGGAAGATTTATTAAAAAAACTAAATAATAGTAAAATAAGTTGTAAAGATGTTAATTTTAGGTTTTTTGGTTTTTCACTTGCTACAATAAACACTTTTATTTCTTTAATTTTTTCCATTATAGCCTTTAGAGTATTTATAAATTATGAAAAAAAGTAACAAAAATAAAATTAAGAAATTTATAAGAGTAGATCATGCTGGTGAAAGAGGAGCTATTAAAATTTATGAGGGTCAACTATTAGCTCTAAATACCATTGTAAAAAATGATGAATTAAAAAAAAAAATTGAAGTAATGAAAGAACACGAAAAAGAACATGCTAATTACTTTGAAAGTGAAATTAAAAAAAGAGGTATTAACCCTACAAAATTTTTACCGTTATGGGATTTGCTAGGTATTGGACTTGGTTTTGGTTCAACTATACTAGGAAAAAAAGCTGCAATGCTTTGTACAGTTTCAGTTGAAGAAGTAATAGATAAACATTACCAAAATCAAATTGATCAAATTGAGTCAGATGAAGAAGAACTTAGAAATAAAATAATTAAATTTAGAGAGGATGAACTACATCATAAAAATATTGCTTACAATGAAGGTGCTACCAAAGAGGGCGTATACTCTATACTGGATAAGATAATTAAAACTGGATCTAAAATTGCAATAAATATATCTGAAAAGATTTAGTTAAGGTTCAAGCTCTACATCCCAATATAAATAATCAATCCAACTCTTGTGTAAAAAGTTTGGCGGAAAGTTTTTTCCATTTTTGTGTAGATCTTCTGTTGTAGGTTGATAAGGTTTTTGATTAAGTATCATTTCAGATTTTAGTAGTAATCTTCCACCTTTTTTAACATTGCAGTCTGAACATGCAGTTACAACATTATCCCAATTGGTTTTTCCTCCTTTAGATCTTGGAAGTAAATGATCAAATGTTAATTCTTTTTTGCTTCCACAATACTGACAAGCAAACTTATCTCTTAAAAATACATTAAATCTTGTAAAGTTTGGATTTGATAAAGGTTTAATGTAACTTTTTAACGCAATGACACTTGGTAGTTTCATGCTAAATGAAGGGCTATGAACAACTTTGTCATAATAATTTACAATTGAAACTCTTTCCAAAAAAACTGATTTTATTGAATCTTGCCAACTCCACAATGACAAAGGATAATAGCTCAAAGGTCTGTAATCTGCATTTAAAACTAATGCTGGACAACTTTCCAGCGATGTATTTTGATCAATTATTGTCATTATAAATAATAGATTAGCTTAAATAATTTTAATAATCAATAATTTCAGAAAAAAATTAAATTAAAATTTTGTTACAATAACAAATTATTTTTTATATAATTTAAAGCAAGACTTGAGGCTTCTACTGGAATATGATGGCTGCAGTTTTTTATCATATTTGTTTTAACCTCCACACTATTTCTAATTAAAAAATCTTTAGCTTCTAAAAGGCTAGATGGTGAAACTATTTCATCTGCATCACCATGCATCAGTAACATTTTAGTATTAGATTTTTTTCTTTTTTCTAAATCAATTTTATCAATAATTTTTCCAGAAAAACCAACTATACAATTATAATTTTCAGAACTTATTAAACCTAAATTAATAGACATCATGCAACCTTGGCTAAACCCCGATAAAATAATTTCGGAATTTTTTAAATTATATTCCTTCTTCACTTCTCCTATAAATTTTAATAATATAATTTCTGCCTTTTTTGATTCTTCAAGAATATATTTTGGATCCTCATTGCTTAAATCAAACCACTGATATCCTGCTGGATTTACAACACAATGTTCTTTAGCATCAGGACATAAAAAGACTGTATTTTTTAAAAATCTTTTCCAGCCCAATGCAAGCATACTGATATCTTGACCATCTCCACCGTATCCATGAAGCAAAATTATAGCATTATCTATATTTTCTTTATTATCTGGCTCTATAATTTTAGCATTCAAGGAAAATGTCATAATAGTTTAATTATGTTTTTTTTATTAAAAAATTAATTGTATTTACTTAACCATTCAACAAATTTTTTGTCAGTAAAATCTATTGGTCCCATAATCCTTGCAAATTCCTCTCCTTTTTTGTTTATTATTATTGAAGTTGGTATACCTATTAAGAAAAATGAATTTGCTAACTTTGCCGAATCATCAAAGTATAAATCTAGATTTTCAATTTTTAATTCTAAAAAAAACTTCTCCACTTTTTCTATTTTTTCCTTTCCAACATTTATTGGAAAAATTTTAAGATTTTCTAAACGATTCATAGACTGAAGTTTATCCAAAGACGGCATTTCATGTTTGCATGGAATACACCAAGTAGCCCAAAAATTTAAAATAACTAATTTACCCCTGAAGTCATTAAGTCTAATCACTTCATCAAAATTATTTTTAAACTCGATATTTTTCAGTTTTTTATTATCACTATGAATTATTAGATTTTTAATGTTTGGTTGCTCAGCTGAATAAGAAATAACTGTTGATAACAAATAAAAAATAAATAATAAAAATTTATAGGTTAATAATTTCATTCTAAAATGTATAGTTCATATCATGAGCAAAAATAAAAACAATAAACCAGTTTGGAACGCTAGAATAAACAAGGATACTTCCTATATTTTTCAAAAAGTGGGTAATTCACTAAGAATTGATAAAAGACTTTTTAAAGAAGATTTAAAAGGTTCAATTGCTCACGTTGAAATGCTTTGCAAACAAAAAATTATATCATTATCAATAAAAAATAAAATTGTTTGGGGATTAAATAAAATATTTAACGAAATTAATAGAAAAAAATTTTTTTTCAACGAAAAAGATGAAGACATCCATATGAGTATAGAAAAAAGATTATTTGAAATAATTGGTGAAGATGCGGGATACATCCACACAGCAAGATCTAGAAACGATCAAGTGCTAACTGATTTTAAATTATGGCTAAGAGAATCAACTAAGAAAATTATAAGAGAGCTAAACTTGACAATGCAAATTATAATCAAAAATGCAGAAAAAAATATTAATACTATAATGCCAGGATTTACACATCTAAAAAATGCTCAGCCTATTTCATTTGCGCATTATGTTTTAGCTTACATAGAAATGTTTAGCAGAGATAAAAAAAGATTTAAAAATAATTTAGAAAATCTAATGGAAAATCCTTTGGGTGTTGCTGCTTTATCTGGAACATCTTTCAATATCGATAGAAACTATACAACCAAAAAATTAAAATTTAAAAAACCAACAAATAATTCCATTGATACAGTTTCAGATAGAGATTTTGCTCTGGATTTTTTATATTCTGTGTCAGTTTGTTCAATTCACATCTCTAGATTTGCAGAAGAATTTATAATTTGGAACTCTGACGCTTTTAAACTAATAACACTTAACGATAAGATTGTAACTGGATCATCCATAATGCCACAAAAGAAAAATCCTGATCCTTTAGAATTTTTAAGAGGTAAAACAGGAAGTGCTTTTGGAAATTTATTTTCAATGCTAACTATATTAAAAGGATTACCACTTTCATATTTCAAGGATTTACAAGATGATAAGGAGTTAGTTTTTAGTTCATTTGATCAATTAAAGTATTGTTTGCAAATTTTAAGGGAAATTTTGAAAAATTTTAGTGTAAATAAAAAAAAAATGCTCGAGCTCGCTGAAATTGGCTACATAACGTCAACTGATTTAGCCGATTATATGGTTAAAGAAATGAATTACCCTTTTAGAAAAGCTTATCAAATAACAGCTAAGATAGTTAATCTTGCAGAAAAAAAGAATAAAAAATTGAATGAATTAAACTTAGAAGAAATTAAAACTGTTGATCGAAAGCTCAATAAAGATGTTTTAAATGTTTTTGATTTAAAAAATGCAGTAAATTCAAAAAAATCTTATGGAGGAACTTCTTTTGAGAATATAAAGAAAATGATAAAGAAATATAAAAAAGAGGTAAATGATTAAAAAAATAATTCTTATTTTATTTTGTTCTATAATGATTTTCTCATGTGGAAAAAAAGATGATCCTGAATACAGAGGATCTATAAAGATTATTAACCCAATAAAAACTGTGTAATGAATTTTAAAAATAATAAATTATATATAGAAAATATTGAAGCTACAAAGATAGCTAGAAAATTTGGAACTCCATCTTATTGTTATTCTCTTAATAGATTAAAAAATAATATTCGAAATTTTAAAAATAATTTTAAATCAATTAAACCTTTAATATGTTTTTCTGTAAAATCTAATTCTAATCTTCAAATTTTGAAAGAAATAAAAAAATCTGCAATGGGAGCAGATGTAGTTTCAAAAGGAGAGCTCATAATTGCTCTAAAGGCTGGGATTCATCCAAAAAAAATAGTTTTTTCAGGTATTGGCAAAACTTTTGATGAAATAAAATTTGCCATTGAAAAAAATATTTTGCTTATTAATGCAGAGTCCGAAAGTGAAATCAAAGAAATCGAAAAAATTGCTAAAACTAAGAAAAAAAAAATCAATATAGGGTTAAGACTTAATCCAAATATTGACGCAAAAACACTTAAAAAAATTTCTACTGGTAAAAATGAAGATAAATTTGGTGTTGTAGAATCAAATTTTTTAAAAATTTTAAAAAAATTTAGAGACTCTAAATATCTATATATAAAATGTTTAAGTATTCATATCGGAAGTCAAATAATCGATTATCGTCCATACGCAAAAATGATTAATATAGTTCAAAACACAATCAAAAAATCTAAACATAAATTTGATTTTGTAGATTTGGGTGGAGGCATGGGAATAAAATATAATAATAAATCCAAGCCTCTAAATTATAAAAAATACAATTTAATAATTAAGAAATTCTTAAAAAAAAATAATGTTAAAATTATTTTTGAACCAGGTAGATCTATTATTGGTGATACAGCGGTACTTCTAACAAAAATAATTTATATTAAAGCAATAAAAAAGAAAAATTTTATAATTTTAGATGCTGCTATGAATGATTTAATAAGACCAGCTTTATATGGCGCAAAACACCAAATCATTCCACTTAAAAGAAATAATAAAATAATAAATAAAATACATGATTTTGTTGGTCCAATTTGCGAAAGTACTGATAAATTTTTATCCTTAAAGAAATATCAAAAACTAAATGAAAAAGAAATTTTGGGAATTTGTGATGTTGGTGCCTATGGAATGGTTTTATCGTCAAATTATAATTTAAGAACAAAAGCATCTGAAATAATGGTTAATAAGTCTTCTTTAAGAGTAATTTTAAAAAGACAAAAACTTAATAATATTATCTAGTTTTTTATAAGTAATGATAAGAAATCTTTTTTTTTCAATTTTTTTTTACATTGGAATCGTTTTAGTTTGTTTAATATTCTTACCTACATTTTTTTTACCTCAAAAAATAGTTTTATTTGGAGGAAAAATAATGGGTTTCTGGTCAAGATTCTGTTTAGAGTTTTTTTTATCTACTAAAATAGTCATCAAAGGAAGAGAAAATATCATTAGTAATGAAAAATTTTTTATTGCTTGTTCACATCAATCAATGTTTGAAACTTTTTATTTACAAACTCTCTTTAATTCACCAATATTTATTTTAAAAAAGGAATTACTTTCGATGCCAATATTTGGCTGGTACCTAAAAAAAATAAAATCTATATCTATTGATAGAAATAAAATTAATAAAGAAAATCTAGATTTTTATGAAAAAATAAAATTCTCTTCAACATCAACTGACAGACCAATTATCATATTTCCTCAGGCAACAAGAGTTGCTTTTGATGATAGATCACAATTTAAGAAAGGTGCTTCAAGAATTTATGAAAGTTTAAATATTAAATGTCAACCTGTTGCAATAAATTCTGGAACAGTTTGGCCAAAATCAGGAAAATTAATAGCTAATAAAACTTTAACAATTTCAATTTTAAAACCCATAGAAGTCGGCATGAACTCTAAAGAATTTTTAGAAGTTTTACAAAATTCTATTTATAAAGAGTTAGATAATATTTCTTAACCTTTCATTGGCATAACAACATATATACTATCAAAATCTGAAGGGTCTTTTATTAATGCTGGTGAACCAGTTTCATTCAGAAAAATTTCAATCTTATCTCCATCAAGTTGCGAAGCAATATCAATTAAGTATCTAGAATTAAAACTAATATTTAATTCATGATCAAATTTTACATTTAAGGACTCTTTTCCATCCCCACTGCTTGCATTATTGACTGAAAGGTTTAATTTGTCTTTAACTAAATTGAACTTTACTCCATCTTTTTTATCTAATGAAACTGATGCAACTCTATCAACTGAATTTAAAAATAGTTCCAAATCTACTTCTAGTTTCTTTTTATTATTTTTTGGAATCACTTGAATATAATTTGGAAACTTTCCATCAATAAGTTTGGAAATTATAACACTATTTTCTAACTCAAATTTTATTTTTGATTTTAGGTTAGAAATTTTTACATCACCATCATAGTCTTCTAAAAGAGAACAAATTTGGAATATAGTTTTTTTAGGCATTATTATGGGTTCAAATTGTATCTTCTCTTTCAACAAAACTTTAGAAATGGACATTCTATGACTGTCTGTAGCAACAGCGGTTAAAAAGCATTTATCATCTATTTGTGTTTGATGAAAATAAATGCCACTTAAATAATGTCTAGTTTCATCATTGGAAACTGAAAACTTACATTTATTTAACAATTTTAATAGTTGCTTAGATTTTATTATGAACTCATTTCCACTAAAGTTCTCATCAGTTAATGGAAACTCTGTAGCTGTAATACAATTTAGATTAAATACTGATTTTTCAGACTCGAGATGAATTTTGTTTTCATCAGTCAAATTAAAATTTATCTTTTTGCCAGAAGAAAACTTTCTAATAATATCATACATTATTGAGGAAGTAGTTGTTGTTTTTCCTTCCTCAGCAATCTCCACATTCTTAATCTCATTAATAAAAATTAAATCAAGATCCGTTGCTGTTATTTTTAATTTGGAATTGCTTGCATCAAGCAAAACATTAGACAATATTGGAAGGGTACTTCTTTTTTCAATAACACTTTGACAATAACTTAATGATTGCTGTAAGTCTTTCTGATTAACGTTAAATTTCATTTGATTTATTGTACAAAATTTTATTTTTTAAAGTATCTATATTGTTACAAATTTCTGGGTCATTTTTTTTTAAGTTTTCAATTGTTTTAATTGAATGAATCACGGTTGTATGATCTCTATTAGAAAACTCTCTACCTATTTCAGGAAGAGATTTTGAAGTTAATATCTTCGTTAAATAAATAGCAGTTTGTCTAGGTCTTACTAAATATCTTGATCTTCTAGATGACAACATTTCAGTTTTAGAAATTTTGTAAAACTTACATACTAAAGACTGTATCAAGTCAATTGTTACCTTGTTCTCTGATAAATTAAGTAAGTCTTTAAGAACTATTTTTGTTTCCGATAGATTTGGTGTTTTATTATAAATTCTTGAAAAAGATACTATTCGATTTAAAGCTCCAACCAGCTCTCTTATACTACTTCTTATCTCTGTACTTAAAAATTTTTGTATTTCTTCAGAAATATTTAACTGATTAGAATAATATTTTTTCAACTCATCTGTTTTAAGTTTTATAATCTTATGTCTTAATTCATAATCAGGCTGTTGAATGTCAATTACCAATCCTCCAGAAAATCTAGATTTAATTCTTTCTTGCACTCTAGTTAATTTGTTTGGTGGTCTGTCAGCTGATACAATTATTTGAGAACCTTTATCTAATAATGCATTAAATGTATGAAAAAACTCTTCCTGCATAGCTTCTTTTCCATTCATAAACTGAATATCATCAATCAAAAAAGCATCGGCATTTCTAAAATATTCTTTAAATTTAACCATATCATTTGATTTTATTGATTTAACAAATTGATACATAAATCTTTCTGCAGAAATAAACATTACTTTATTACTATCTTTCAGTTTTAAGCCTATTGAATTTAATAGGTGCGTCTTTCCCATGCCAACACCTCCATAAATATATAAAGGATTATAATGAGAAATATTTTCAGACACTTTTTTAGATGCCTCGAAAGCAAGTTTGTTGCTTGATCCAGTTATAAAATTATCAAAATTTCTGTTGGGATCTATTCTGTTATACTGAAATAAAAAATCCTTAATAAATGATACATTGTCTTTTGAAAAATTTGCATTTTTATCTTTATTGGCATCATTTGTACTTTCTTGATTATTTTCATTTAAAGAAAGTTCAATTCGATTTATTTCTGGCTTATAAGATTTAACTATCAACAAAATTTGATCTAGATATCTGGAAGTAATCCAATCCCTTATAAAACGCGTTGAAACAGTTAGTAAAATATAATTATTAAACTCATCAACAAAATTAATTTTTCTTAACCAGCTTTCAAAAATATCTCTGCCAAATTTTTCTTTCATTTCCACTTGGACTTTTTCCCAAGAAACTTTCGTTTGCTGAGTTTCGTTAAGTAAGTTTTTATTTTTCATGATTTTTTTAAAACAAAATTCACTTAAGACTTTTGAAAAATTTAATCAACAATAATTTCAAAAATAAGAAAAAAAAATAAAATCTGCGAGTGTATTTTTTAATTTAAATTAAATCTGAAGGAGAATAAATTTTAAACTTTAGCGTGAGAAAAATAATTTTAAAAAAAAAAATTTATTCTAGATTAAGTTATTAGAATTAAAACTATATCTGGTAATTAAAAAAAAAATTACCTTTTATTTAGTGCAAATCTTAAGTTGCAAAATTAATAACACTCTAAAGTTGTTAAAGAGAATTTATTTTACGAGTTATTCTTGACAGGTTTCTTGATACGTTTCTTTTTTTTATTATTCCTGTCTTGGCAATCTTCATTATTTCAGAATTTAGTTTAGGAAGATAGGCTAATGCATCTTTTTTATTCTTCTTTTCAATTAAAACATTCATCTTTTTGATTGAAGTCTTAAATTTACTTTTTCGAGACTTATTAACCTCGGTCTGTCTTGAAATCCTTCTTATAGTTTTAATTGCTGATTTTATATTTGCCATTTTTCGAGGAGGTATAGCCCCAGAATTAACTACGGTCAACTGATTAATTTGTTATTTTTGGCATATATTGCAATAGAAAGTTAATCTATTTAAAATTATATTATTCTCTATAAAAAAAAATAAATAACATGGAACAATTTCTACAAAATCAAAAAGGCTTGGTTCAAAAAGTTTTTGACAAAGTTTATGACAAATATGACTTAATGAATGATTTTATGTCTTTAGGTATTCATAGAATATGGAAAAAAGATTTTATGATGATGATGTCTCCCTCGTTAAACAAAAAATTAATAGATGTTGGGTGTGGAACTGGAGATATAAGTAAACTTTTCTTAGATTCTGTAAAGTACAGAGGCAGAGTTTTTAATATTGATCCAAATAAAAAAATGATAGATCAGGGGGAAAAAAGATTTACTAATATTAAAAATATTTCTTGGCATTTGGAAAGTGCTGAAAAACTTAGTTTTAAAAAAAATTCTTTTGACTATTATACAATTAGTTTTGGTCTGAGAAATACTAAAAATATCAATCAATCTTTAAAGGAAGCCTATAGAGTTTTAAAACCTGGTGGTAGATTTCTTTGTTTAGAGTTTTCTAAAATTGAAAATTCTAACCTAGATTTTCTTTATAAAAATTATTCAAAACTCATACCTATAATTGGAAAATTAGTAGTAGGTAAAAAAGAACCTTACGAATATTTAATTAAGAGTATTGATAAATTTATAAATCAGGAAGAATTGATTGATTATATGAAAAGATGTGATTTTAAAAATTGTTCATACCGAAATTTAAGCGGGGGAATAGTTGCAATTCACTCAGGTTGGAAAATATAATGATAAAAAAAATTTTTATATTATTTAAATTAGCAAGAAAACTTGCATTATCTGATGCTCTTAAAATAGTTTCTAAAGTTCAAGAGTTACCTTTGTTTATAAAAATTTTTTTTGGAATTTTTTCTATCTCATTTTTTGCAAAAAAAAATGAAGACCAAAAATTAAGTGATGAAGAAAGGTTATGTAGATCAATCGAAGGCATGGGAACCACATTTATCAAATTAGGACAATTTTTAGCAACAAGACCTGATATAATTAGCGAAGAAGTTTCAAAACAACTTGAAAAACTACAAGACAGACTTCCCCCATTTCCAACTTCTGAGGCAAAACAAATATT
Source organism: uncultured Pelagibacteraceae bacterium (assembly GCA_902607215.1). GTDB lineage: Bacteria > Pseudomonadota > Alphaproteobacteria > Pelagibacterales > Pelagibacteraceae > Pelagibacter. The sequence goes on along the minus strand of CACLJJ010000010.1, from coordinate 3,177 downwards.
AAAAGAAAATTTTGGAGATAATTTATATAAATCAATAATTAATTTTAGCGAACCCGTTGCTGCGGCCTCAATAGCTCAAGTTCATAAGGCACAAATAAATGATAATGGCACAATTAAAGATATTGCAATTAAAATTTTAAGACCAAACATAAAAAAAATATTTAATGAAGAAATAGATGCTTTAATGCTTTTGGCTTATTTTGTTGAAAATATTATTGTAAAAACAAAAAGACTTAGACTAGTTGAAGTTGTTTTTCTTTTAAAAGAAATAACAAATCATGAAATGGATTTAAGATTTGAGGCAGCCGCAGCTAATGAATTTTCTGAAAATACAAAAAATGATGTTGGTTTTTATGTTCCAAAAATTTATTGGAATTATACAACTGAAAAGGTTTTGACCCTAGATTGGGTTGAAGGAATTTCTATTCGAGAAAAAGAATTAATCGAATCAAAAAAAATTAACATAAATAATATTTCATCCGATATTATTCAGCATTTTTTAAGACATGCGGTAAGAGATGGTTTTTTTCATGCAGATATGCATCAAGGAAACTTATTTATAGATAACACTGGTTTAATAGTTCCTATAGACTTTGGAATAATGGGCAGATTGGACAAACTAAACCGACGTTACTTAGCAGAAATATTATATGGCTTTATACAAAGAGATTATAAGAAGGTTGCTGAAGTCCATATAATAGCTGGCTTAGTTCCAAAAAATGTTGCTGTTGATGAATTGGCTCAAGCATTAAGATCCATAGGTGAACCAATATTTGGACAATCAGTGAAAGATATTTCTGGAGGAAAGCTTCTTAAACAATTGTTTGATATAACAGAAAAATTCAACATGCAAACTCAGCCTCAGCTTCTTTTATTACAAAAAACTATGGTAGTTGTTGAAGGTGTAGCAAGAAGACTTAATCCAAATACCAATATTTGGAAAACATCAAAACCTGTATTAGAAAAATGGTTAAAAGAAACTAAAGATCCAATTTCTAATCTTACTGAAACTTTAAAAGACTCTGCTGAAGTTTTAAAAAGACTTCCAGAACTTCCAAAAATCATGGAAAAGGCCAATCAAGCCTTAACTTTTATGGCCAGTGGTCAAATACCACAAAATTCAAATTCTTATTCAGCTTTAAAAAATAAAGAGCTAGAAATGAAGTCCTTTAGAAATCAAAGTATTATTGGATTATTATTGCTTGTATTTTTGGGCTTCATGGTATTTTAATTCCAGGAATGAATAGTTTTCAAAACAAAAAAATATTATTAATTATTTGTGGTGGAATCGCTGCATATAAAAGTCTAGAAATAATAAGACTCTTAAAAAAAAGGGGTGCTCTAGTTAAGACTATACTTACAAATAATGCTCATAAGTTTGTTACTCCTTTATCAATAGCTTCTCTCTCTCAAGACAAAGTTTACTCAGATCTATTTGATCACAATAATGAAGCAGAAATGGATCATATCTCTCTTTCAAGATGGTCTGATTTGGTTTTAATAGCACCAGCAACAGCAAATACCATGTCTAAAATTAGTTCTGGAATCGCAGATGATTTAGCGTCTACAGTTATATTAGCCTCAAATAAAGAGATTTTTTTAGCCCCAGCTATGAATGTAAGAATGTGGGAACATCCTTCAAATAAAGACAACGTTAATAAAATAAGAAGTATTGGCTATGAAATTATAGGACCAGAAATAGGTGATATGGCATGTGGCGAGTATGGTGAAGGTAAAATGACTGAGCCAGAAAAAATTGTTAAATATATTGAAAAAAATTTTCAAAATAAAAATAACAATAAAAAATTTAAAGCTTTAGTAACTGCTGGACCAACACAAGAATATATAGATCCGGTAAGATATATAACTAACAAATCTAGTGGAAAGCAAGGTTACGCAATTGCAAAATCATTAAAAAATAATGGTTTTGAAACTACATTAATTTCTGGACCTACAAATATGGATACAATTCCAGGAATAAATACAATTAGAGTAAATTCGGCACAAGAAATGTTAAATGCAACTCTCAAAAATCTTCCAGCTGATGTTGCTATTTTTTCAGCAGCAGTAGCAGATTACAAAGTTAGCAAAGTAGAGACTGAAAAGATAAAAAAAAAAGATAATTTAAATTTATCTTTAGAAAAAAATGTAGATATTTTGGGACATATTTCTAAACACAATTCACTTAGACCAAAACTAGTTATCGGTTTCGCAGCCGAGACAAGTGAATTAGAAAAAAATTCACAAAAAAAACTATTAGAAAAAAATTGCGATTGGATTATAGCAAATGATATTTCTAAAACTGATATTGGATTTAATTCTGAATATAATGAAGTTTCTATTTTTTATAAAAATATGAAAAATGAAAAAATTCCAAAAGTTAAAAAGTCAATTCTGGCTGACGAAATAGTAAAAAGAGTAGTTGAAGAAATTAATTAATTAATTAAATGGTTAAAGTTTTAATTAAAAAGCTTGATCCAAAAGTTCAGTTACCAATTTATAAAACTGAGGGATCGTCAGGTATGGATCTTATGGCTTTTACAGATAAGCCCATAAAAATTCTTCCAAATAGTTTTGCTCTAATTCCAACTGGAATTTCATTAGCGATACCTAATGATGTTGAAATTCAAATAAGACCTAGATCGGGATTAGCATCAAAATCAAGTATCGGTGTGTTAAATTCACCTGGTACAATTGATAGTGATTATAGAGGGGAAGTAAAAATAATTCTGTTCAATCATGGAAATAATGAATTTATAGTTAACAATAATGATAGGGTCGCTCAAATGGTATTAATGCCTGTTTTAAAGATGGATTTAGAAGAAGTGGATGAATTACCAAAAACTATTAGAGGGGCAGGTGGTTTTGGATCTACAGGAAAATGAAAAATTCCTTAAGTAAAAAACAAATTGAAAGATACTCAAGACAGATAGTTCTTAAAAATGTTGGAACACTTGGACAAAAAAAAATTTTAAAATCAAAAGTTTTAATAGTAGGCGCTGGTGGACTTGGATGTCCAGTTGCAGATTCTCTTTGCAGAGCAGGTGTTGGAGTAATTGGTATTGTAGATAATGATAAAGTTAGTATCTCTAACATTCACAGACAATCTTTTTTTACTCTTAAAGATATTGGAAAATTAAAAGTCAAAATTTTAAAAGAAAAGATTAAATTAATTAA
>CACLJJ010000009.1 GCA_902607215.1 uncultured Pelagibacteraceae bacterium | reverse complement strand
ACCATTAGCTGCACCACCTCTTGAAACAGATGCTCCTGCTGGGTTACATGAACCAGATTCCATTCTAATACCCCACTCATCAACTGGAACACCATTAGGCATGCCAACACTTCCAGCACCTGCCATGGATAACCATGCGTCAGTCATTCTCCAACCTAAGTCGGGAGCTCTTTTACCGTAGTCCATATGACCATAAACTCTTACACCATCAATTTCTTTAACATCATTTGTAAAGTATTCTGCGATGTCTTCGTAAGCAGACCAGTTAACTGGAACACCAAGGTCATAACCATATTTGGCTTTGAAACCTTTTTTTATTTCAGGTTTGTCAAACCAATCTTTTCTAAACCAGTAAAGGTTAGCAAATTGTTGGTCAGGTAATTGATATAAATCACCGTCAGGTCCAGTTGTAAATGATTTACCAATAAAATCATCTACATCTAGTGTCGGTAAAGTAACATCTTTACCTTCTCCAGCCATCCATTTAGTTAAGTTTACAGCAAGTTGTAGTCTTGCATGAGTTCCAATCAAATCTGAGTCATTGATATAGCCATCATACAAATTTCTACCAGTTTGCATTTGTGTTTGTACAGCTTGAACCACCTCACCTTCACCAAGAATTTGATGATTCACTTTAATCCCAGTGATTTCCTCAAATGCTTTAGTTAAAGTTTTTGATTCATACGTATGAGTTGGAATACCTTCAGATAAAACATTTATCTCCATTCCTTTAAATGGTTTAGAAGCTTTAATAAACCATTTCATCTCCTTCATCTGTTTTGACTTAGATATAGTAGATGGTTGAAACTCATCGTTAACCCACTTCTTAGCTTCTTTTTCTCCAGCAAAACTTAAAGAGTTAAAAGCAAGAAGAGTAGCTGAAACAACACTTATTATTGTTTTTAATTTAAGCATTATTTCCCCTCTGTTAGTTATTATTAATTTGACAATTAAACTAAGAAATAAAAGTGATGTAAAGTTTTAATAAATCAATCTTCAATTCAAAGTTGAAATTAATTAATTAATGTTCTTTTTATTGCTTTTATCCAGCCTTTAATTAATGCATTTCTGGTTTTATTTTTTATTCTTGGAGAAAATTTTTTATCTAAACTCCATTTATTTGAAATATCTTTTAAAGATTTGTAAGCACCTATTTGAAGTCCAGCCATAAAGGCGGCTCCAAGAGCTGTGGTCTCTTGAACTTTGGGTCTTAATATTTTTACATTTATTATGTTCGATAAAAATTGAGTAAACCAATCATTCATTACCATTCCACCATCTACTTTAACTACTTTCGGTCTAAGCCCATCATGCTTCATAGCCTCAAACAAATCGTAAGTTTGATAAGCTACTGACTCAATAACAGCTCTTACAATTTGTTTAGGTCCTGTGTCTCTTGTTAATCCGCTTAAAACACCCCTTGCTTTTTCATTCCAATATGGTGCTCCTAGTCCTGTAAATGCTGGAACTAGATATACATTGTTATTATCTTTTAACGATTTAACTATCTTTTCAGTTTCTGTAGCTTTTTTAAAAAATTTCATTCTATCTCTTAACCACTGAACACCTGCACCCGCAATAAAGATTGATCCTTCCATTGCATAAGTAGTTTTTCCTTTAATCCTATAAGCTATTGTAGTTAGCAGTCTATTTTTAGAGTAAATTTTTTTGCTACCTGTATTTAATAATACAAAAGCCCCTGTTCCATAAGTGCTTTTTAAAGAACCAGGTTCAAAACAACATTGTCCGATTGCTGCTGATTGTTGATCACCTACTACTCCTGTTATTGGGATAGATTTACCTATTATAGCAGGGTGAGTTGAGCCATAATCATCAGCACAATTTTTTACTTCTGGTAAAATGTGTTTCTCTATTTTTAAAATTTTTAAAATCGTATCATCCCATTTATTTGAACTAATATTATAAATCATGGTTCTGCTTGCATTCGTTGCATCTGTTGCGTGTACTTTACCTTTTGTTAGTCTCCAAATAATAAAGCTATCAATAGTACCGAAAAGTAACTGTTTTTTTTTCATTAGTTTTCTGGCTAGATGAACATTATCTAATATCCATTTAATTTTTGGGCCTGAAAAATATGAATCAATAAATAACCCTGTTTTGTTAAATATAATTGTTTCTTTATTTTGTTTTTTTAACTTTGCACAAAATTCTGCTTGTCTACGATCTTGCCAAACAATTGCATTATAAACTGGTTTTCCAGTTTTTTTGTCCCATAAAACAGTTGTCTCTCTTTGATTGGTAATTCCTATAGCCAAAATATTTCCTCTTAATCTTTTGGCTTTGTCAATAGCGCTTTTTAAAGTTTTTTTAGTTGTGCTCCATATTTCTTCGGGGTTGTGCTCAACCCAACCACTTTTTGGAAAATATTGTGTAAACTCTAGTTGCGAAGTGTATATAGGTTTGCCCGCAAGATCAAAAAGAATTGCTCTGCTTGATGTAGTACCCTGATCTATTGAAACTATAAATTTTTTCACTAGCTTAATATTCTTCTACCCATACAAAAGTGGGGTAATTCCAGTTAATTTTCATAATAAAATATTATTTCAATTTTTACCGTTTTGTTAGTATAAAACATTTATAAATTTATTTTAGATGGATATAATTCAATGACAATAAATATAATTCAATGACAAAAGTAGCAATTATTGGAGCTGGACCATGTGGCTTGTCCATGTTGAGATCTTTTGAACAAGCTGAAAAAAAAGGAGAAAAAATACCAGAAATAGTTTGTTTTGAAAAACAAGAGGATTGGGGAGGATTATGGAATTACAGTTGGAGAACAGGATCTGATCAATACGGCGACCCAGTTCCTAATAGTATGTATAGATATCTTTGGTCAAATGGCCCTAAAGAATGTCTAGAATTTGCTGACTATTCTTTTGATGAACATTTTGGAAATCCTATACCATCATTTCCACCAAGAGAAGTTTTATATGATTACATAATCGGTAGAATTAAAAAAGGAAATCTAAAAGATAAAGTAAGGTTTAATAATAGTGTTATCAATGTTACATATAATGGGAATAATTTTGAAATTACCTCTCTTGATAAAAAGAATGATAAATTTTCAAAAGATGTTTTTGATTACGTTGTTGTATCAAGTGGTCATTTCTCAGTTCCATTTATTCCAGAATATTCTGGTATGAAATCTTTTCCAGGGAGAATATTACACTCTCATGATTTTAGAGATGCAGAAGAATTCAGAGGTAAAAATGTTATTGTTTTGGGAAGCAGTTATTCTGCTGAAGATGTAGCTCTCCAGTGTCATAAGTATGGTGCGAAAAGTGTAACTATAGGTTATAGGCACAATCCAATGGGATTTAAATGGCCAAATGGAGTTAAAGAAGTTTTTCATCTAGATAGACTTGAAGGCAGCAAAGCAATTTTTAAAGATGGCCATGAACAGGAGGTAGATGCAGTAATTTTAGCTACAGGTTATCTTCATCATTTTCCTTTTTTATCCGAAGATCTTAAACTGAAAACTAGAAACAGATTATATCCACCAAAATTATATAAAGGTGTTGTTTGGCAAAGTAATCACAAGTTATTATACCTGGGCATGCAAGATCAATTTCATACTTTTAATATGTTTGATTGTCAGGCTTGGTTTGCAAGAGATGTTGTAATGGGAAAGATTAAAATTCCAAATAATTCAGAAATAGAAAAAGACATAAATAAATGGGTATCAATGGAAGAAAAATTAGAAAATCCTGATCAAATGATAGACTTTCAAACTGAGTACACAAAAGAACTTCATGATTTATCTGATTACCCAAAAATTGATTTTGAATTAATTAGAAAACATTTTAAAGAATGGGAACATCATAAAGTAGAAGACATCATGACTTATAGGAATAAATCTTTTTCCTCCCCAGTAACTGGCTCTGTTGCACCAATTCATCATACGCCATGGGCTTCCGCAATGGATGATTCTTTAAAAACTTTTTTAAATCAATCAAAAAAATAAGGTATCAAAAAAACTACACAGCCGGCAAAAAAGAAAAGGCTTCCAAACATAGCCCAAAAATTTCCAAGACTAGACATAATAAAACCAATTGCAGAGATCAAAAATAAAACCCATCCAGCAATATTTATAATTTTAGTATTCATTTACCAATCAATTTATAATTTAAGCTAAACCAAGATGTTTTTTTCTTTTTTCTACCCAAGTTCTAATTAAATTATCAAATATCAGAGCTATGAAAGCGACACAAATACCAAGTATTAATCCTTTACCCCCACCTGCTTTATCAGATAAAGCTTTTAAAATATATTGTCCTAAATCTTCTGTTCCAATAAATGCCCCAATTATTACCATAAACAGAGCAAATACTATTGTTTGATTTACGCCAAGCATCATGTGAGGAAACGCTATTGGAAATTCTATATTTATTAATCTTTGTAATTTTGTTACACCCGACATTGAGCCTGCATCATGCAAAGCAGGCGGAACACTTCTTAATCCCTCAACAGTGTACCTTGTAGCAGGTATAGTTGCATAAACAATTACTGCAATTAATACCGATGTATCCGTTATACCAAAAAGCATCATTACTGGAATTAAATATACAAAAGAAGGAAATGTTTGAAAAATATCACAAACTGCCAAAATAAATTTTGTGGTAAGTTTATTCTGTGCACATAAAGTTCCAACAGTTAATCCAATTGTGCAAGATGCAATAACTCCAAAAGTTGCCATGTATGTTGTGACTAATGCTCTATCCCACCATGGACTTAGCGCTATAAATAATGCTAATCCACCCACAGTACAAGCTGAACGAATTCCACCAATTATATAACCTGCCCCAACCACTAATACTAAAGTAGCAACTGCTGGCATTCTTAGATACAAGGCTCTCATTGGTTGAAGAACTTCTGTTATTAGCCAAGTATTAAATATTTTTAAAGTTTGAAAGAATGTATCCCAAATCCAATCAACACCTTTATTCCAGAAATCTGCAAATGATATTCCTTTATTATGTGGAATCTCAGAAAAGTAATTAAAACTGTCTTTAAACAAAAAAGATCCAGCGTAGGCAAATATCACTCCTATTAATACTGCTCCAGCAAAAAACAATGTATTTTTATAACGCTGAAAGAAAGTCAGGTTACCAAAATAATCTTCTTGTTTATTTGCCCAAGCCAAGGACATTTTATCTAACAGTATTGCAATCATACTAATACATAAACCGGCTTCTAATGCTAATCCAATATTCAGTTGATTTAAGGCTAACAATAAATTCCACCCTAATCCTTTAGCACCTATAAAAGCTGCAATAACCGCCATAGAAAAACACACCATAATGACCTGATTCACTCCAATTAAAATGTCTCTTCTTGCAGTTGGAATTAATACTTTGAGCATAAGTTGCCAATTATTACATCCACTCATTTTACCAGCTTCAATAACTTCAGGAGATACTCCTCTAAGTCCTAACAAAGTTAATAGGATCATTGGTGGAATAGCAACAACCATTGTTATAATAACTGCAGCATGATCTCCAATGCCAAACAGAACCATTGCAGGAACTAGAACTGCATATTGTGGCATGGTCTGCATGACTAGGAGTATAGGATATAAAGCTTTCTCAACACGTTTGCTTTTGTAAGCCATAATGCCTAAGCTCAAACCAAAAATAAAAGAAAGTGGTGCTGCAACCAATATAAAAGAAAGTGTTTGCATCGAAGGTTTCCATTGACCAAATACAGAAATATAAATCATGACTAAACCAGCGAATATAGCCAGACCCTTACCACTCAGTTTGTAACATAATATTACCGCACCCGCTGCAACGATTGTCCAAGGTAAACCTGGCAGTTCTGCCCATGGATTTTTATCTATCCAGTCCCAACTGGTAAATGCGACAACTGTTTTAGCACCGCCTAATAAAATTTCTCTAATCAATTCAATAAGAAATGTCATAGATGCAGTTATATTTCTTGTTATTTGTAGTACTAAAGGTCGAGTTTTATATTCTTGAAGATCTTCATTCCAAAACTCCATTGGCATCCATTCATTCAATAAGAAAAACAAAGAGTCATTTACCCAAATAGGTAACCATCCAAGTAAAGGAGGTAGTCTCCACAAGACATCAAATGCATAATACCTTACTTCTGTGCCAAATAGTGTGTAAGTACTTTGATTAGGGTCTTTGATGAATTCAGCTTGACCTCTTATAAATTTGTAGGTTTCAGGAACATCAATTGCAAAGCATAAGGCAAAAAATACAACTAACAAAAATAACCATTGAAATAATTTTGGATATTTTTTTAATAATTCCATATTTTAATCTTTATTTTTTCTCCCCCCAAAAACAGTATGAATTATTTTTGAAGGATGAACAGTTCCAACAATTTTATTATTTTCGTCAATTACACCTACAGATTTTTCTTGAGTTAAAATCTTTTCAGCTACATTTTCAATTATTTCGTTTTTTGAAACTTTTAAATCAATTAAATCTTTAGCATCATCAACGGGATCCATTACATCTGCTATTTTTAAAACTTTTTCTCTAGGAACTTCTTCAGTAAATTTTTTTACATATTCTGTAGCTGGATTTAAAACAATTTTGGCTGGAGTATCTAATTGCTCTATTATGCCGTCCTTCATTATTGCTATTCTATCCGCAAGCCTAAGAGCTTCATCAAAATCATGAGTAATAAACATGATTGTTTTTTTTAATTTTTCTTGAAGTCTTAAAAATTCGTCCTGCATTTCTTTTCTAATTAATGGATCTAGTGCAGAAAAAGGTTCGTCTAGAAACCAAATATCAGGTTCAACAGCCAATGATCGAGCGATACCTACTCTTTGTTGCTGTCCACCTGAAAGCTCTCTTGGAAAATAATTTTCTCTTCCATCAAGACCAACAAGTTTAACCATATCCATAGCTTTATTGATGCTATCTCCAGTTTTAATTCCTTTAATTTGAAGTGGAAAAGCAATATTTTCCAAAACTGTTTTGTGTGGAAGTAAAGCAAAGCTTTGAAAAACCATTCCCATTTTATTTCTTCTAAGTTCAATTAGTTCTTTGTTTTTTAATGAGAGTAAATCTTGGCCTTCTATATAAATTTTTCCATCTGTAGCGTCTGTTAATCTAGAAATGCATCTTAATAATGTAGATTTTCCTGAGCCAGACAATCCCATAACAACCAACATTTCTCCTTTTGAAACCTCAAAAGAAGCATTATTCACACCTACTATACATCCATGTTCTTGGAATGTTTTTGCGTCCACATTTCCATTTGCTTCTTGGAGCATCTTTTTGGCATTGTCCCCAAAAATTTTATATACAGAATCGCATTTAATTACTGCATCAGCCATAATCTTTTAACAAGTTATACGAAATTTAATAAAAATAAAATCTATATAATTGTTGTTTTACCTCCTTAAAAATTTTTAATAAAATAAACTCTTGTATCAATTCCGGTATTAAAAAAACTTAAAACCTCTCCACTAACAGTAATTGTTTCATTTACTCCAACATTGCTTCCACTTACAACAAAACCAGCAAAGCATTTATTTTTCTCTTTGTCCCACTTAACAAATGTTTTTTTAATATCATTACCGTTAATAGTATATATGTGTTTAGCTTTAAAATTTGTTAAATTAGCGCCCATAACAGAACGCTGAGATACAATTTTTGTTGCATTGCAAACTGCTTCGTGTTGTTCTTCGGACAATTTATGGCCTTTAGTTCCTTCATAGGGTACTAGAATACCTGATGGAAGGCTTGAAATCAGTTTGCTTAGTTTTCTTTCTTGTGCAATTCTTTCCTCTTCTAATTTCATTTTTCTAACTAATTCATCACCTCCACCCCAAAAAATATTTAAAATAGCAAAAGATAAAATTACGATAAATGTTATAGTAACAAGACCACCAAATTGTCTAACTGGTTCGGGTAACTCCTTTAATTTATTTAAATATCTATCTTGTAGCATTATTTTAATTATTCTTGTAATTCACCGTTTTTCCAAATTCCTGTTTTTTCTTTTCCATCAGACCAAGTAAATGTTCCTTCGCCATTCATGAAACCTTTAGCCCATTCTCCTTCATAATTTGCACCATCTGGAAAAGTTAAAATTCCTTGCCCGCTCCACTCACTATTTTTAAATTCACCTTCATAAACATATCCATTTGGCCAAATTTCAATTCCTTTACCATTTTTTTTTGTTCCAACCCATTCTCCTTCATAAGTTGTTTTATCTGTATAGGTCCATTTACCAAAACCATCTTCACAATTTCCTTCACAGCCTGTCTTTCGAGCTGATACTGAAGTTGTAATTAAAAAACTTAAAATTATATAAAAGATATATTTCTTCATTGTTACATTTTACACGAAATTATATAAAAAAAAATCCCTCCCGACATAATATCGGGAGAGATTATAATTTGTTAGCTTTTATCCTTTATTTAGTCCAAGCTTTCCAAACTTTTGTGTTATCTTTAAGCCATTTTTTACCAGCATCTTCGTGAGTCATGCCGTCAAGGTCAACTAAAGCTGCCATTGCACCAATTTGTCCTGTAGAGAATGACATTTTCTTGAACGTTGCAGCTGCCGCCGGATGAGTTTTTGTCCAGTCTGCATTTACAGCCTTTTTCAAATAACCATCTGGTGAACCACATTTTCCATCACCACCGTCTTCTGGTCTACAACCAGCAGTGTATGGAGGAAAGTCTATAAATGTAAAACCAGCACCATCTGTAAAGTTTGGTGTCCAGTTGAATATTATAGTTCCTCTATCTTCTTTTTTAGCCGCTTTAAGTTCTGCCCAAAGTGCATCTGCACTTCCAGCAAACTTAACTACCCAAAGATCTCCTAACCCTAAAGCATCAATTCTTTGAGGTATTAAATCTCCGTGCCAAGTTTGTGGTCCTTCTAACATACGTCCTTTTCCACCAGAGTCTGGTGTTGCAAAAGCTTTTGCACAATCAGGACTTTTTAAAGCAGTCCAATCTGGAAGACCTGGGCATTTTGCTGCAACCCAGTTTGGATATCCCATATCCTCAAGAGTTCTTGCTTCGTGATCTCCCCAGTCAAGTAAACCACCTTTGTCAAGAGCTGTTGTAAATGATTTACCAAATGCAGATTCCCAAACTTCGTGCGATATATCTACATCACCAATACGAATTGATTCGTAAACCGCTTGTGAGTCAGCAGGTACATATTCCACATTGTTTCCCATGCTTTCAAAAATTCCACCAATCACATAAGCCATTACAACTTGACTTGACCAATTGTGCGTTGGAATTCTGATGGGCTTCTTACTATCCGCTGAATTAGCTATTCCAGTAAATGAAACTACTGAAATAATCATAGCAGATAAAAGAGATATTATTTTTCTCATTTTTTCCCCTTTCCTTAATATTAAGTTGGTCAATTATGTGCTGAACTAAAAGTATAGTCAACCAGAACATATATATATATATTATAGATATAAAAAAATGGACATATGTTGGAAAATAGTAACTCAATAAGGAATCCAGGTTTAAGAACATTACCACCTGGAGTTGAAAGATTTCAAATTCAAGGTGGTGGAATTAATGTCGTTGAAGTTCTTCCAGAAGACAAACTAGAAATTATTAATGATGAAGGAAAACAAATTTGCGAAATTATTGTGTTTAATTCAAAAGGAAAAGGAGATCTATCAATCCTTAGTTTAAAAGAAAATTCAAATGGGGATTATTTAAAAAAAGCAATTAATCAAGATAAAAAAATTTTGAAATTATTCAAAAAAAAAAATCTTGAATTAAATAAATCAAAATCTTCAATTATATTTAGTGAAGATTGTCCAATGGATGAAAAAATAATCTTAAAATCAAAAGACAAATGTACTGTTATGGTTGCTTCGCCAGGAGCTCAAATGAATGTTCATAATCAAAATCCACCAACAAGTTTAACTGTTTTTTTGCATAGAGCTAAATTTGAAATAAAAAAAGAACAATATGTTTTGCCTGAACCTCTTTATGACCCAATTTCAGAAAAATTTGTTAAAAGAATGACCGCTGAAACTTACGATGTAAAAGAAGGAGATTATATTCAAATTATTGATACAAGTGGTAGACAATGTTCAGATTTTTTAGCCTTTGATAAAAAGAAACTTGATAAAGGTATTGAAAGCATCATTGATCCTACGGCAACAAGAACATTTATGGGTGCTGCTTACCCTATGCCAGGTTTATTTTCTAAATTCTTTGATGCAAACCATGATCCTGTAATTGAAGTAGTAAGAGATACGGTTGGAAGACATGATACTTTTAATTATGCATGTACTTCAAAATATTATGAGGATATGGGATATTTTGGCCATATAAATTGTTCTACAAATTTCAATAATGTCCTAAAAAAATACGATGTAAAACCAAGAAAAGGTTGGATCGCAATTAATCTTTTTTTTAATACAGCCATTGATGCCAATAATGTTGCTTCTTTTGATGAGCCCTGGTCTAGACCTGGAGATTATGTATTATTTAGAGCTTTAAAAGATTTAAAATGTGCTTCTTCAGCGTGCCCTTGCGATGTTGATCCAGCAAATGGATGGAATCCAACAGATATATTTGTTAGAACTTATCCTAAAGACAAAAAAATTTCGAAAGGAGTAGCTTTTAGAGTGAATACAGATTCGGAGCCAAAACTTACACAGGAAACTGGCTTTCATAACAAAACATCTAAGTTAACTAAAAATTTTGTTAATTATAATGGGTATTGGCTCGCAAACAATTATACAAATTATGGTGCAATAAAAGAATACATTTCATGTAGGGAAAGTGCGATTGCTACAGATTTATCTCCACTTAGAAAATTTGAAATTTTAGGACCAGATGCTGAAAATTTAATGCAATACGCACTTACACGTAATGTAAAAAAATTATCAGCTGGTCAAGTTGTTTATTCTGCGATGTGTTATGAAAACGGCTGCATGATTGACGATGGTACATTAATGAAATTTGGACAAGATAATTTTAGATGGATTGGTGGTCAAGAATATGGTGGGGAATGGCTAAAAGAACAAGCAAAAAAGAAAAATTTTAAAGTTTGGGTAAAATCATCAACAGATCAAATTCATAATATTGCAGTCCAAGGACCAAATAGTAGAAAAATTTTAGAAAAATTTGTTTGGACTCCTGATACTCAACCATCAATTAAAGATTTACAATGGTTTAGATTAACTATTGCCAGAATTGATAATGTAACTGGAACACCAATCATGGTATCAAGAACTGGTTATACTGGTGAATTAGGATTTGAAATTTGGTGTCACCCAAAAGATGCTGGAGCAGTGTGGGATAAAGTTTTTGAAGCTGGTAAAGAATTTAACATATCTCCTTTGGGGTTAGAGGCTTTAGATATGGTTCGTGTAGAAGCGGGATTAATATTTTATGGTTATGAGTTTGATGATAAAACAGATCCTTTTGAAGCAGGGATAGGCTTTACAGTGCCTCTTAAAACAAAAGAAGATGATTTTATTGGTAAAGAAGAATTAATTAAAAGAAAAAATAATCCACAAAAGAAACTTGTAGGACTTGAGTTGCTGGGTCACGAACCAGCTGTGAATGGTAATACAGTTCATATTGGCAGAGGTCAGGTGGGTGTAATAACAAGTGGTATGTTATCTAAAACTTTAAATAAAAATATCGCACTTTGCAGAATAGATGCAAAGCATTCAGAAATAGGAAATGAAGTTGAAGTAGGAAAAATTGATGGTCACCAAAAAAGAATTCCAGCAAAAATAGTTCCATTCCCTCACTATGACCCTCAAAAACTAAAAGTGAGATCCTAATGAAAAGTACAAAAGCTTTACTAGAATTTTGGGAAGAGCAGATGAAAAAATCTCACACTTCGAGTAATTATTTTTTTAGAAAATCACCTTCTCACTATCACATGATGCTTATAATTATGGCATATTATAAACAAAGTATGTCCATATCTGTAGAAGAGTTAAAAACAAAATTATTTAAAACTTCAAGGCCAAAGTCTGCCTTAATCATTAATGAAGCATGTGAAAAAGGATTTTTTTATTTAGAGAAAACATCTAAAGATCAAAGAAAAAAAAATATCAAACCTACTGAGAGTTTTGTGAAAGAATTTGAAGATTATCTTAACAAACTAAGAGAAATATCTCTTTAACCAACATTTTTCATTGCCGCTGCTATTCCAGCAATTGTAACTAGCATTGAGTCTGTTAGAATTTTTTTATCTTTAACTTTCAATTTTTTTTTATAAAGTTTTTTCATAATATCTGCCTGCAAGATATTTAATACTTCTGCATAAGTATTTCTTTTTCTAATAGAATCCCTGTATCCTTTTCGCTGTTCTAAAACATAAGTTGGTATTATTTTTTTATTCAAATAAATTAGGGTTGATAATTGCCTTCTAAGTATCTCACCTGTATTTTTTAGATTGTTGTCTCCTAGACATTCCTCATAAAATTTAATTATTCTTTGATCAGTTTTTGTTAAAACCATATCTAACATATCCATCATCGCGTAAAAATATGGCCATTCTTTCAACATTTCTTTCAAAATGTTTGTATTTTTATTTTTTATAGCAAAATTTAATGCTTCATAAATCCCTAACCATGCAGGTAGAAGGAAACGGATTTGTGTCCAAGCAAAAACCCAAGGTATAGCTCTCAAGCTTTTTACGTCTTTTGATTTGTTTCTTTTAGCTGGCCTTGAGCCAATAGAAAGCTGTTCTAACAATCTTTGAGGTGTAATATTAAAATAATATCTTAAAAAATCTTTATTTAAAAAGTTGCTTCTATAGGCGTTAGTAGAAACTTTGCTCATCTCATTCATTAATTCTCTCCAATTTCTTTTTGGTTTAATTGGTGGTGCCAATGTTGCTTCTAATACAGACCCAATGTAAGTGCCAAGGCTGTATTCAGCTAATGATTCTGTTGCGTATTTTTGTTGTATAATTTCTCCTTGTTCAGTTACACGTGTTCTTCCATTAACTGTTCCTGGGGGTTGAGATAATAATGCTTCATAAATTGGTCCTCCACCTCTTCCAACTGAACCTCCTCGCCCATGAAACAATGTAAGATCAACTTTATACTTGTTGGATAATTCTTGTAATTTTTCTTGAGTACAATATTGAGCCCAGCTAGCAGCTAGTTTTCCTGCATCCTTACTTGAATCAGAATATCCAATCATTACTTCTTGTTTGTTTTTAAAATATTTTAAGTACCAAGATATTTTATAAATTTCTTTTATAACATGATGAGCGTTTTCAAGATCAGTTAAGGTTTCAAATAAAGGAACTGTTCTTAAACATGATTTCATTCCAGCTTCTTTTTGTAAAACCAATACAGTTAAAATATCAGATGCTTTAGATGACATTGAAATGATATAGGCTCCTAAACATTCCCTTGGTAATTTTGCAATCATTTTAAATGTAGACCAAGTTTCTTTGTCTTCTTTATCTAAAGAAATATTTTTTGATATTAAAGGTCTTTTTGATTTGAATTTCCTAGACAAAAAAGAAATTTTTTCTTTTTCTGTCCAATTCTCAAAATTTCCTAGACTTAAGTGTTTACAAATACTTTTCATTAAATTTAAATGTTTTTTTGACTCTTGACGTACATCAAGTCGAGCTAAATTCAGACCAAAGGCGTAGGCCCTTCTAAGTAAATCTAATACAGATCCATCAGCAATTGCTTTACATTTAACCTCACATAAAGAATCATAAACAACTTTTAAAGGATCAATTATTTCATTTACACTTTGAACTAGTAAAGACTCTTTTAAAGGTTTTTTTTCATTTAAATGTAGTTCAATTTCTTTTTGAGTATTTTTCAATTTGTTTCTTATTGGCCTTAAATAAGCTCTATATGGTTCTTGACTATATCCAACATTTTTTTGTAATTCTTTTGAACACTCGTGCATAGATAGCTTTTGAATTATTTTAGTAAATTCTTTTTCGTATAAATTTGCTGCTTCCCATCGTGATAATAAAATAACTTGTTGTGTTGTTTGAGCAGTAACGTTTGGATTTCCATCTCGATCTCCACCCATCCAAGATCCAAATACTAATGGAGAAAAATCTATTGGTAGTTTTTTTCCAGTGTAAACTTCAACAGCCTCATTAAATCTTGAACATATTTTTGGAACTGCATTCCATAAACTATCTTCAATTACCGCTAATCCCCATTGAGCTTCTTCAGTTGGTTTTGGTTTGGATCTTTTTAATTCATCTGTTTTCCATATTGATGTAATTTCTTCATGAAGATTTCTTTCCATGGCTAATGTTTCTGTTTTAATATTTTTGAGTTTAAATATTCTGGATTTGTTAAATTTTTCTAAAATATTATTCACATTAGTGTATTTTTGTATAAGAGTTCTTCTTTTTACTTCTGTTGGATGTGCCGTTAAAACTAAATCAATTTTAAGTGATTTTGCCACTTGATAGAACTTTTTTTTAGAAATAGTTTTTTGTTCTAACAATCTATCAATAGCGTCTTCTAAAAGCGTAAATGCGTTAGTGCCCTGTTTTTTTTGAATTTTTCCTTCATCAATTTTATGAACACTGTCAAGCGATTCCGCTAAATTTGAAAAATTTAGAAATTTGCTAAATGATCGAGCTATAACTAAAGATTCTTTTGGTTTTAATTTATTTATCGTAGATATTAATTGACGAAACTTTCTTGTTTCATTTAATTTTATTTTTTTCTTATTCTTTGTACCTCTGCTTGCTTTAGATAAAGATCTTATTTCTTCGATCTTATTATAAAGCGGTAACCCTTCTTGTTCTTTAACTACAATACCTAAAATTTTTCCTAATAAACTTACAATTTTTGAAAGTTCGACGTTTGCAATTTTATATTTAACTTTTTTTACCATTTAAAGCTAACTTTACAGTTTCACCCATAACAGATGGATTTTTTGAAATAGTAACTCCACATTCTTTTAAGAGTTCAACTTTCTCAACTGCACTTTCTCCATAAGCAGAGACAATTGCTCCTGCATGTCCCATGACTCTTCCTTTTGGAGCTGTCAATCCTGCTATGTAAGCTATAACTGGTTTCTTCATATTTTCTTTTGCAAATTTGCCTGCTGCCACTTCTTGTGGTCCTCCAATTTCGCCAATCATTAACACTGCTTCTGTTTCATCATCTTGTTCAAACTTTTCTAAAATATCTTTAAAAGAACTTCCGTTAATAGGATCTCCTCCAATACCCACGCTCGTTGAAATACCTATGCTTAAATTTTTCAATTGTTGAGCCGCTTCGTACCCTAGTGTACCAGATCTTCCAATAATTCCAACTTTGCCTTCTTTATATATATGTCCAGGCATAATACCTAACATGGCTTTTCCTGGACTTATAACTCCAGCGCAATTAGGTCCTATTAAAGTCATTTTTTCTATTTTAGAATATCTTCTCATATAGCGTTTAATTTTAATCATATCATGCGAAGGAATGCCGTCCGTAATTGCAACACAAATTTTAATTCCTGCGTCTGCCGCCTCCATAGCTGAATCTGCTGCAAATGCTGGCGGTACAAATAAAATTGATGCAGTTGCATTGGTATTTTTTACTGCTTCTTTAACTGTATTAAAAACTGGAAGGTTTAAATGTTTTTGTCCACCTTTTCCTGGTGTAACTCCACCAACAACATTGGTACCATATTTAATCATTTCTTCTGCATGGAAAGAACCAAACTTGCCAGTAAAGCCTTGAATTATTATTTTTGTTTTTTTATCAATTAATACAGACATTAATTTTTCCCTAATTCTTGAAGTGCCTTTACAGCTTTGTTTGCTGCATCTTCTAAAGTTGAAGCTTCAATGTAATTTATTTTGCTTTCTTTTAAAATTTTACTACCTTTTTCTACGTTTGTGCCAGCTAAACGTATTACAAGGGGCATATTAATTTCTATTTTTTGTAAAGCTTGAACTATTCCTTCAGCAACCCAATCGCATCTATTTATGCCAGCAAAAATATTTACTAAAATAACTTTAACTTTTTCATCTTGTGAGATTAATTTAAACGCTTTAACCATTTTTTCAGGTGTAGCACCTCCACCAACATCAAGAAAATTTGCTGGTTCGCCTCCGGCTAACTTAATCATATCCATTGAAGCCATAGCTAAACCAGCTCCATTAATAATATTACCTATATTACCTTGAAGGCTAACGTAATTAAGGCCTCTGTCTGATGCATAAACCTCATTTGAATTTTCTTGTGCCTTATCTCTTAACTCAGAAACTTGGTTTCTACGAAATAAAGCATTATTATCAAAACTCATTTTACAATCGAGAGCCAAAATATGATCATTTTTTGATATTATTAACGGATTTATTTCTACCATAGTCGCATCTAATTCACTGAATGCACGGTAACACCCTATAATTACTTCTGCAGTTCTAGAAATAAGTTTAGGATCAATGCCCAAGCCAAAAGCAATCTCTCTTGCTTGAAATTTTTGCATTCCAACAGCAACTTCTATTTTTGATCTAATTATACTTTCAGGTTTTTCTTTAGAAATTTCTTCTACACTCATACCACCTTCTGTTGAAGCAACAACCATAATACATTCTGAACTTCTATCAAAAACTAAACCTAAATATAATTCTTGTTTAATATCTGTGGCTTCTTCAATATAAACTCTATGAACAATTTTTCCATGTGGGCCTGTTTGTTTTGTAACTAATTTTTTGCCAAGAAGTTTGTCGGCTGCTTGAGCAACTTCTAAAGCGCTGTTGCAAACTATAATACCACCGGCCTTTCCTCTTGCTCCAGAGTGAATCTGTGCTTTTACTATCCATTTTGATCCACCAATTTCACGAGCTTTATTTTCAGCATTTTCTGGACTGTAGGCAATTCCTCCTCTTGGAATTTCTATTCCAAAACCTGAAAGTATTTTTTTTGCCTGGTATTCGTGTATGTCCATTTTAATTATTTGCCTTCTATAAGTTTGTTTATATTTACAATATTTTCAGCCATACGCGCTGAAGCAGCATCAATCATTCTTCCATCAAGTTGCGCTGCACCTTTCCCTTCTTTTGCTGCTTTATCTAGTTCTTCAAGAATTCTTTTTGCTTTATTGACTTCAGATTCTGGAGGGGAAAAAACTTTGTTAGCAAGATCAATCTGGGAAGGATGAATTGCCCACTTTCCTTCAATACCAATTGCTGCAGCTCTTTTAGCTGATTCAATGTAAGCATCTGGATCATTAAAATCTCCAAAAGGTCCATCTATTGCTCTAAGTCCATAAGCTCTGCAAGTCATAACTAATTGTGATAATCCATGATGCCATTGATCTCCAGGGTAATCAGGATTTAAACCACCAATTACAACTGTTCTAGCTCTTAGACTTGCTGCGTAATCAGCAACTCCAAAATGAAGTGCTTCTAATCTACTACTAGACTTTGCAATTTCTTTAATGTTTGACATTCCTAGAGCAGTTTCTATTAAACACTCTATTCCAATTTTATTTTTAAATTTTTTATTAGTTTCAATTTGAGTTAATAAACAATCAACCATATATACATCACTAGCTGTGCCAGCTTTTGGTACTAATATAGTGTCAACTTTATCACCTGCTTGCTCTACAATTTCAACAACATCGCTGTACATATAGTGAGTATCAAGACTGTTTATTCTAACTGATATAGTTTTACCTTTTTCTCTCCATTTAATTTCTTTAAGCGCCTTAATGACATTTTGACGCGCAGAAATTTTATCATTTGGAGAAACTGCATCTTCAAGATCTAAAAAAATATAATCAGCGTTTGAATTTAATGCTTTTTCAAACATTTTTGGTGATGATCCAGGAACTGCTAATTCACTTCTTTGTAACCTAGATCTAGCTGGTTTATAATATTGATGGCTCATTATGAGATATTATAATTCCGATCTAATCCTATTAAATCATAATATTTAGCATTAATTATAAGGTATTGTTTTTTATATATAATTTTTAGTAGTAAAAAAAAAACTTTCAATATTCTCGTCTTTTGTTAGGGATTCACTTATATAAAAAATTATGTCAAAGTTACCTTCAAAAGCAAAAGTTGTAATAATTGGAGCAGGTATACATGGCCTGAGTACAGCTTGGCATTTATCACAAAAATTCAAAAATGAAAACGATGTCGTTGTATTAGAAAAATCTGATGTTGCAGCGGGGGCAAGTGGAATTGCTTGTGGTGTCGTAAGAAATAATTATTTTCAACCAGCCATGAGAGAATTAATGGCTCACTCTGTTAATGTATGGGAGAGCGATCCTAAAGCATTTAAATATAATTCTGTTGGTTATCTTCAGATATCTCCTGAGGTTATGCATGAAGATGTAGCATCAATTTATGAACAACAAAAAGCAATTGATTATGAATCAGAATTTATTGAAGGTGAAGCAGATTGTACAAAATATATGAAAACAATTTATCATGATTGGCAAGCTAAAGAAATTACATCTGTTCTTCATGAAAAAAGAGGCGGTTATGCTTTTAACAAAGACTCTATCAAAGCTATTGCAAAAAAAGCTGAAACTAATGGAGCAAAAATTGTTACTGGAGTTAAAGTAACAGGATTTAAAAGAGGTAGTAACAGTAAAGCAATCACAGGTATAGAAACGGATAAAGGTTCAATTGATTGTGAACAAGTAGTTGTTGGTGTTGGTCCTTGGGTAAGAGATATATGGAATATGCTAGAACTTCCTCAAATAGCAAAAATAAAAGGTAAAGACGGTAAAATTCATGAAACACCAATGTGGAAATATTGGTTTCTTCAAGAAGGAGTAATTGGTGTCGATGCAGATTTTTTAAAAACAAATGATGGAAAAGCTCCACCAGTAACGCATGTTGATTCAACAGCGCCACTTTATTCTGATAAAGATGGAAAATTGATTACAGAAAACATTTGGGGAATTTATTATAAACCAGACATTGAAGGTTTAGGAGTACAAGGAGGAACTTCACCTTATATAGTTGATAAACATTTTAATGAAGTTGCGGTAGATCCATACGGATTAGAGTCGAAAGAATATCAAACGACAGATAAATTTTCAGAAATGTGGTGTTCTGCTTTAGCACATTGCCAAAAAAGATTTGAAGGAAAATCAAGTGTTTATCGTACTGGACCTTCTGGTGGACTAGGCTGTATGACTCCTGACTCGTTTCCAATTTTTGATAGATTTTGTGAAAACGTTTACATGATTGCCGACGCAAACCATGGATACAAAATGATTGGGGTTGGAGAATTAGTGGCTAAAGAAATTATAGGAACTGAAAGTGAATTGTTAAAACCATTTAGATACAACCGTTACGAGAAAGGTGAAATGCATCCTACTTCTAACAGTCCATTCCCGTGGAGTTAAATCTACAAACTGGACACTAGATTGTTTTTCAGTTAGCTTTTAGAAAAAAAAATTTTTACTGAGGGGTAATAATGACAGATTTAGAAAAACACGTTAAACAGCCAGGAAGAGATAAACTTGTTAAACAAGTTAGAGCTAAAATTAACGAGCTAGGTGTTGAGTATATATTTTTTCAATTTATTTCTGTAACTGGAAGAGTTGTAGGTAAAGGTATTCCTACTGATCATTGGGAAAGAACTTGCGAAAAAGGATTTCAATTAGTTTACGGTGCAACAGCAAATTTATTTGTTGATCGTCATAAAAATTATATTGGATATGGGCCAGAAGCTAAGGAACTTGTTGGAATACCAGATCCAGAAACTTTTTGTCAACTTCCTTGGGATAAAAAAGTTGCAAGAGTATTTGTTACTTGTTTTAGAAACAGAGAAGAAAGAGAAAACCCAGGTGCACATTTAACATCTGATTGTAGAGGAAATTTAAGAATACATGCTCAAGAGTTTAAAAAAAAACATGGCTATCAATTAAGAGTTGGAACAGAGCCAGAAATGATGTGGTTAACTAAAAATGAAGATGGAACTCCTACTGGCAAAGGTTTTTCTAAACCTTATTGTTATCATATAGATCAATTTGAATCCTTAAGACCCGTTTTCATGAAAGTTTTTGAATATGCTAGAGCAATGGGTTTTGATATGATTCAAGGAGATCATGAAGATGCACCGGGACAATTAGAATTAAACTGGATGTACGATGATGTTCTAAGAAATGCAGATAGACTTTCAACGTATAGACAAATTTGCGCACAAGTTGCTAGAGAGTTTAATATAATAGCTTGCTTTATGACAAAACCATTTATGGGCGTTTCTGCTAGTGGTTGTCATACCAATATGTCCTTATGGACAGGTGGAAAAGATGTGGTTAATAAATTACACCACAAATCCATACCTGGTATGGATGAGGTTTTTACTTATGTTGAGGGTGGCACAAATACGTTTATGCCGGATACTAAAGATGTTCAGTTACCAGGTAAAGTTGGTTTAAAGGCTATTGGAGGTGTTATGAAACATTTAGGAGCATTGACAGCTATCGGCTCATCAACTGTAAACTCATATAGAAGATTATGGGATCAAGGATTTTGGGCTCCAGTTTATGCTGATTGGGGATATCAAAACAGAACTTGTGGATTAAGAGTTTCTGCTCCTGGAAGATTTGAATATAGATCAGTTGATTCAATGCATAATCCATATTTAATGGGTTCTGGATTGTTAAAATGTTTTGATGACGGAATAACAAATAATATTGATCCTGGAAAACCTGAATCGAGAAGTATGTATGAAGCTCAAGCCGCAGGGAAAAAAGTTAAAAAATTACCTTTAAGCCTTGGTGAAGCTTTAGAACATTTGAAAGAAGATAAAATTATTCAATCAGCGATGCCTGATGAAATGTATAAAGTTTTCCATTGGTACAAGAATGATGAGTGGGAAAAATTCTTAGGTGCCACAACTCAATGGGATCTTGATACTTATTTAGATTGTTTACCATAATAAATATAAGGATAAAAAAATATGTGTGGAATAGCAGGCTTAATTCATAAAGATAAATCAGTAAATATAGGTTCTGAATTGCAACTAATGCTTCAAGCGTTAAAGCATAGAGGACCAGATTCTACAGGGTACGCTCTATACGGAGATACAGATGGTCAAAATTTTATCATGAGATTTAAAGTTGGTGAAAATGTTGGAGAAGGTAGTAATGCTGTAAATGAAGAAACCTCTGTTTATGATAAAAGAAAAAAAATAGTTGATAAAAATTTATCAGATTTAGGTGCTACAATTGTTAAAGAGGAAAGGCTTACTCCTTATTCTTTTAGATATGAAATTAAATACGATAAAGATTTAATGGAATTTTCTAAGAAAATTGAAAGTGCAGAAATGACTGAAATTCTTTCTATTGGAAAATCTTTAGAGTTAATAAAAGATATTGGTGATGCAAAAGAAGTTTGTGATAGATACAATTTAGACAAAATTACCGGCACACATGCAATTGGTCATGCTAGAATGGCAACGGAGTCTGGTGTTGATATTAAATCAGCCCACCCTTTTTGGGGTTATCCATTTAGTGACGTATCAGTAGTACATAATGGTCAATTAACAAATTATTGGAATAATAGAAGAGGACTGGAAAATAAAGGTATGAGATTTATGTCTGAATGTGACTCTGAGCTTATCGCTGTATACTTAGCAGAAAAAATGAGAAAAGGCGCGACTCTAGAAGAAGGAATGAAAGACTCTTTAAAAGGACTTGATGGTGTATTTACTTATTTTGTTGCAACAAAAGATTCTTTAGGGATGGCAAAAGATACTATGGCTGCAAAACCATTAGTGCTTTATGAATCAGATAATCTGGTTGCAATGGGATCAGAAGAAATAGCTATTAGATCAATTCTACCACAAGAGATTGATACGTATGATCCATTTGATGGTGAGGTAAAAGTATGGCAAATCTAAAAACTACAGGAAAAAAATCAAAAGCCCAATCAATGGGTATGCACACGGAGGTTTTAACAGGAAGAACTCAACAGAAATTTTTTAATCCTGATGAAGCAGAAAATTTTTATTACTTTGGAACTTACGATGTTGATTTCAATAAAAGAACAGAACTCAACGTAAAAGACATGGAAGCTCCTGAAGCTAACAAAAAAATCGATAGCCTAATGAGCGAAGGATATGGAACAATTGTAATTAAAAACCCTCAAGGAAAACATAGTTTAGGAGTTGGAATTCTAAATAAACTAAATTTGATTTTTGAAGGAAGTTTAGGATATTTTGGTGTCGGATCGTGTGATGGACCAAACGTAAGAATTAACGGAAGAGTTGGATGGTCTTGCGCTCAAAACTTAATGGCTGGAAAAGTTGTTGTTGAAAAAAACGCAGGATCAAGTTTTGGAGCCGCTATAAGAGGTGGAGATTTAATTTGTAAAGGTAGTGTTGGTGCTCGAACGGGTATTGATATGAAAGGTGGAACTATCATTGTTGGTGGAGATGCTGGAGCTTTTACAGGTTTTATGATGCAAAGAGGAAGAATAATTGTTCTAGGAGATGTTGGAATAAACTTAGGCGACTCTATGTATGACGGAACTATATTTATTGGTGGCAAAATTGGATCATTTGGAAGCGATGCTGTTACTTCTGACTTAACTTCTAGTGACAAAGATTGGCTAAAGAGAAAATTAAAAGTTGCAGAAATTGGTGAAAAATTTGATGTTAGTAAAATGACAAAAATAGTAGCTGGTAAAAAACTTTGGAACTATGACAATTTAGAACCTACCGAGAAGAAAGGAGCTATCTAGTGGCTAAGAAAAAATCTAAAAAAAAAACAAATGGTAAAGTTGGTGGAAAAGCTGATGTACATATAAATGAAGATGGTGGCAAAAATAAAAGTTTGCTTGGACAAAATGTAATTTTTACTCCTGAAGTTATAGACGATATTCATATCAAGGCTCAGTTAGGAAGATACAGAATGCGAGGAATGGCATTAATGAAGAAAATTCCTACATTTGATGATTTAGTTTTCTTACCAGGAACTCTTACAAGATTTGTAATCGAAGGTTACAGAGAAAAATGTGAAACAAAAACTATAATTGGCCCAGGTTGTGAAAACCCAATTGAATTAGATATTCCAGTTTACATTACTGGAATGAGTTTTGGTGCACTTTCTTATGAAGCAAAAACTGCTCTAGCTAGAGGAGCTACTATGGCCGGAAGTGCAACATGTTCTGGCGAAGGTGGAATGATACCAGATGAAAGAAGATATTCTGAAAAATGGTATTACCAATGTATTCAATCAAGATATGGTTTTAATCCACACCACGCACAACTTGCCGATGCAATAGAAGTATTCATTGGACAAGGTCAAAAAGTTGGAATGGGTGGACATTTAATGGGTCAAAAAGTTACTGATCAAGTTGCTGAAATGAGATCTTTACCTTCTGGTATTGATCAAAGATCACCCGCAAGACATCCTGACTGGTTAGGTCCGGATGATTTATTTTTAAAAGTTCAAGAATTAAGAGAACTAACAAAAAATAAAGTTCCTATTCAATTAAAATTAGGTGCTGCAAAAGTTTATGATGATGTTCGTATGGCTGCAAAATGTAATCCAGACTCTATTTTTTTAGATGGAATGGAAGGATCTACTGGAGCAGGACCACACATCGCCGCAGCAAACACGGGCATTCCTGGTATTGCTGCAATTAGAGAAGCAAGAAGAGCTATAGATGATGTGGGTAAAACTGGAAAAGTTACATTGATTTATGCGGGTGGTGTTAGAGATGGCGCTGATATGGCTAAAGCTTTAGCTTTAGGTGCAGATGCAATAGCAATTGGAACTGGCGCATTGATTGCACTAAACTGCAACAAAGATATCCCTGAAGCCAACTTTGAAAAAGAAATGGGTGTAAAAGCTGGTCAATGTTATCACTGTCATACTGGTCGTTGCCCAGTTGGTGTTGCAACTCAAGACCCAATTTTAAGAAAAAGATTAAATCCTGATGATGCTGCATTAAGAGTTTATAATTATTTACATGCAATGACTTTGGAAGCTCAGCTTCTAGCTAGAGCTTGTGGAAAAACTAACATTCACTCGTTAGAGCCAGAAGATTTAGCTGCATTAACAATGGAAGCTTCTGCTTTGGCAAAAGTACCTTTAACTGGAACTAATCACACTGTTGGTGTTGATGACTTTCATAAAATATAAGGATTGATTATGGCTAAGAAAAATAAGAAAAAAATTAAAAATAAAAAAGAAAAAAAAATAAAATTAGGTAAATCAAAAGAAACTGCAAGAGAGAAAATGATCGGGC
>CACLJJ010000008.1 GCA_902607215.1 uncultured Pelagibacteraceae bacterium | reverse complement strand
AATATCATACTTATGATCACGAATTTGATGAATATATGTATGATGAAAAACAAAGAAAAAAGCATGGCATTTTTTACTCGATAATTATTTTATTTTTTTTCTTAGCAACACATTTTATGGCTATAAACTACGTAAATATTGAAGAACCAGCAGGTTTTTATCCACCATATATCGAAAAAAGAATTGTTTATCCTGAATTATACGAAAAAAAAAATAATTAATGTTCGATTTTATTCCACAAGAATATGAAAAATTAGTTAATATAATATTCTTGATAGCGACTGCTTTAATCGCAAGACATGGAATAACTTATAGAAAAGAAGATGGTGAAAGAGATTTTGTAAGATTGCTTTTTGGATGTATTGCCGCAACATATTTTTTTTTAGTACTTTTTAAAGACGTGCTGGGACTAATAAGTTTTTAAAGTTTTCCAGGTTTATGCATGACCTGTCCTTCATCCAATTCTTCTATACTTAATACTCTTTCATTTTCAGGAAGTTGAAGTTGTTCATTAAGGCTCTAATTGCTGTTGGTGCAGTATAAAAAATATTTACTTTGTATTTGTCGACTATTTGCCACCATCTTGAAGTATCTGGATATGTAGGTATTCCTTCAAACATAATTGTAGTAGCGCCATTTGCTAAAGGCCCATAAATTATATAACTATGACCAGTAATCCATCCTATATCAGCGGTACACCAATAAATATCTTTGGGTTTATAGTTAAAAATGTATTGATGAGTCATTGAAGCGTAAACCATATAACCACCTGTAGTATGAAGAACACCTTTAGGTTTTCCAGTTGACCCAGAAGTGTAAAGTATAAATAATGGATCTTCTGCATTCATTTCTTCAGGCTCAGAATGACTCGATGCATTTTTAACTATTTCATGATACCAAACGTCCCTATCAACCATCCAGTTTATAGAATTTCCAGTTCTTTTTATCACAATGCATTTTTTAATATTTCGACATTTAGTAAGTGCTTCATCCACTATATTTTTTAACGAAATTATTTTTCCCCCTCTTATTCCTTCATCTGCGGTAATTACGTAATCAGACTTACAATCATCTATTCTTCCAGCAATTGAGTCTGATGAAAACCCACCAAAAATAATTGAATGAATTGCACCTATTCTTGCACAAGCTAACATGGTAAAAGCTAATTCAGGAATCATTGTTAAGTAAATAGTAACTCGATCACCTTTTTTAACCCCAAGTTCTTTCAAAGCATTAGCAGTTTTCGAAACTTCTTTATGTAACTGTTTATAAGAAATTTTTTTTTGAACTTTTGGATCGTCTCCAACCCAAATAATAGCTGTTTTATCTTTATTTTTTTTTAAGTGTCTATCAATACAATTTGTAGATGCGTTAAGTGTACCATCATAGTACCATCTAATACCAACATCTGTTTTGCTGTATTTTACATTTTTTATTTTCTTATAAGGTTTAATTAAAGTTTTTAATAAATCATTCATTTATTTTTTTATCTATTTTTTCTATTATCTACCAGGCTTTCAACAACACTTGGATCTGCTAAAGTTGTTGTATCACCTAATTGATCATGTTCATTGGCTGCAATTTTTCTTAAAATTCTTCTCATAATCTTTCCTGATCTTGTTTTAGGAAGGCTGGGTGTAAAATGTATAAAATCTGGAAAAGCATGGGCACCGATTGTTTTTTTTACATGAAGCTTTAATTCTCTCTCAAGATCTCCATCAGAAGATTCACCTACGTTTAAAGTCACGTAGCAATAAAGACCATTACCTTTAATATCATGTGGATAACCAACGACAGCAGCTTCAGCAACTCTAGGATGAGCAACAAAGGCACTTTCTATTTCTGCAGTTCCTAAATTATGTCCTGATACAATTATTACATCATCAACTCTACCAGTTATCCAATAATAACCATCTTTATCTCTTCTACAGCCATCTCCTGTAAAATATTTTCCATCAAACTGTGAAAAATAAGTATCTATAAATCTTTGATGATCACCATAAACAGTCCTCATTTGTCCAGGCCAAGATTGTGCTATACAAAGTTTCCCTTTACACTCGCCTTTTAAAGCATTCCCTTGTTCGTCAACAATAACAGGCTTAATTCCATAAAATGGTTTCGTGGCCGAACCTGGTTTTAAATCTATAGCTCCTGTTTGTGGGCTTATTAATATTCCACCAGTTTCAGTTTGCCACCAAGTATCAACAATTGGACATCTAGAATCTCCTACAGTCTTAAAATACCACATCCATGCTTCAGGATTGATTGGTTCTCCAACAGTACCTAGTAATTTTAAAGTTTTTCTTGAAGTTTTTTTAACAGGTCCATCACCTTCTCTCATTAAGGCTCTAATTGCTGTTGGTGCAGTATAAAAAATATTTACTTTGTATTTGTCGACTATTTGCCACCATCTTGAAGTATCTGGATATGTAGGTATTCCTTCAAACATAATTGTAGTAGCGCCATTTGCTAAAGGCCCATAAATTATATAACTATGACCAGTAATCCATCCTATATCAGCGGTACACCAATAAATATCTTTGGGTTTATAGTTAAAAATGTATTGATGAGTCATTGAAGCGTAAACCATATAACCACCTGTAGTATGAAGAACACCTTTAGGTTTTCCAGTTGACCCAGAAGTGTAAAGTATAAATAATGGATCTTCTGCATTCATTTCTTCAGGCTCAGAATGACTCGATGCATTTTTAACTATTTCATGATACCAAACGTCCCTATCAACCATCCAGTTTATAGAATTTCCAGTTCTTTTTATCACAATGCATTTTTTAATATTTCGACATTTAGTAAGTGCTTCATCCACTATATTTTTTAACGAAATTATTTTTCCCCCTCTTATTCCTTCATCTGCGGTAATTACGTAATCAGACTTACAATCATCTATTCTTCCAGCAATTGAGTCTGATGAAAACCCACCAAAAATAATTGAATGAATTGCACCTATTCTTGCACAAGCTAACATGGTAAAAGCTAATTCAGGAATCATTGTTAAGTAAATAGTAACTCGATCACCTTTTTTAACCCCAAGTTCTTTCAAAGCATTAGCAGTTTTCGAAACTTCTTTATGTAACTGTTTATAAGAAATTTTTTTTTGAACTTTTGGATCGTCTCCAACCCAAATAATAGCTGTTTTATCTTTATTTTTTTTTAAGTGTCTATCAATACAATTTGTAGATGCGTTAAGTGTACCATCATAGTACCATCTAATACCAACATCTGTTTTGCTGTATTTTACATTTTTTATTTTCTTATAAGGTTTAATCCATGTAATACGTTTGCCTTCTTTTTTCCAAAAATCATCGTTATTTTTTAAAGAATAGCTATATTTTTTTTCGTACTGTTTTTTATTAATTAAAGCTTTTTTTATCCAATCAGATCTAGTCTTTATTATTAATTCTTGTTTTTTATCTGATGATTCTAATTTCTTGTTTTTGTTTTTTAATTTTTTCTTCTTTGAAATTTCTCTCCCTCTTTTTTTTGATCTTCTAGCCATAATTTTAATCCTTTATGGGATAATACTCATCTTATTTAGAATTTTCCAGCTTTTCATATCTATAGGCATTACTGATAAACGGCTTTGTTTTATTAAGGCTAAATGCCTAAGTTCTTTATTTTTTTTTATACTTTTAAGAGTAATGGTTTTTTTTAAGTACTTTTTAAATCTAATTTTGATTGCAACAAATTTTTTCATTTTATCAGTAGGATCAATAAAAGATTCTTTAATCACCTCAACAATGCCAACAATTTCTTTACCAATATTTGAATGATAAAAAAAACATAGATCACCTTTTTTCATATTTCTTAAATTTTTTGCTGCTTGAAAATTTCTTACGCCATCCCAGACAGCCCCATTGTTACCAATTTTTTTTTGTTGATGTATTGACCACACATTTGGTTCTGATTTCATTAGCCAGTAAGATTTTTTCATAATTTATTGGATAAGTTTTTTTATTTTCCATGATCGTATTAGAGAAGCTTCTGATATTAAATTATTATATTATGCACGTATTAATTGTTTTTTTTATTTATATTTTTAATTAATCTAGCTAAGTCAACAATTATTAGAACCAAAACAAACGGAAATAAACTTTTACGAAGATATATGAGTGATAAACTAATCTTGAATAAAAAGTTATGGAAACGAAAAAAAAATTACTTAAGAAATTAAATTTAGATAAGTTAGGGAAGGTTGTTTCACAATCATTAAATAAAACCTTTCAAAATTTAAAAAAAAAGAGGGATGAAGAAATAGCTAAGAAAATTAAAAAAGAAAAAATTGAACAAAAAAAACAATTACTAAAAGATAAAAAGCAACAACAAAAAATTGATCAGCAAAAAATAAAAGATGAAGAAAAAAGATTAAAAGATTTGGAAATTCAAAGACAACAAGAAGAAAGTCAAAAAATAAAAGATGAAAAAGAAAGAATAGAAGCTAAAGAAAAACTAAGATTAGACAATGAAAAACAACAAAAAAGAAATGAAGAACAAGCAAGGGAAATTGAAGTTCAGCGACTAAGAGTAGAAGAACAAAAAATAAAAGATGAAGAAGAAAAAATAATAAGGGAAAATGACTTAAAATTAAAACAAGAGCAATTAAGATTTCAATACCTAGAAAGACAAAGAGCTAGAGAAGAAAAACACAATAAAAAAATTGAACAACAAAGATTAAAGGATTTGGAAATTAAAAGACAGAAAGAAGAGGAGCAAAAATTAAAAGATGAACAACAAAGATTAAAGGATTTGGAAATTAAAAGACAGAAAGAAGAGGAGCAAAAATTAAAAGATGAAAACAACAAGTTACGATATGAGGAGCAAAAATTAAAGGAAACTGCACAAAAGTTAAAAGATTTAGAAACGCAAAGAATAAAAGAACGAGACGCTCAGATATTAGCAGAACAAGAAGAACATAAAGAAAAAGAAAAAGAATTGAAATTAAAAGAACAACAACAAAAAGCAGAAGAAAGTGAAAAGAGAGCAATTGAACAGCAACAAAAAGCAGAAGAAAAAGAGCAGAAATTAAGAGAAGAGGAGTTTAAACTAAAAGAAGCAGAACAACAAAGAGAACTAGAAGCTAAAATTGAAGAAGAAAAAAGAATTAAAGAAGAAGAAGAAAGATTAAGGCAATGGGAAATAAAATTTGATGAAGAACAAAAAAAAAGAGAAGAGGAGTTGATAAGAAAGTTTTATAGCAGTGAAAAAGATAAAACAGATACTAGTGAAGAAGACAAAACAAATAATAATTACGAAGAAAAAAATTAATTTTGTAGTAAATCGTTATAATTTAATTCCAGCTCCTTTTAAAAAAACAGCTGTGGAGTCCAATGGCCATCTTGGTTTTGCGGGATGATCAAAATTATCAAATTTTTTTATTTTAAATTTTTCTAGGCCAACCATTGCTATCATTGCGGCATTATCACCACACAAATCTAAAGGTGGAAAAATTGGCTCGAAATTTTCTTTTAAACTTAAGTTGGTTAAAATTTTTCTAATATTTTTGTTGGCTGCGACACCTCCCGCAACCACGAAAGTATTTCTTTTTTTCCCACTTATTTTTTTGAACTCCGTGAATGCTACTTCAGATTTTCTATATAATATTTTCTCTATTGTTTTTTGAAATGATGCTGCAAGATCATATTTATCTTGATTAGTTTTAATTTTTTTTGAAATTTTTAATACAGCTGTCTTTAAACCTGCAAATGATAAGTTACATCCACCTTTATTTATTATTGGTTTTGGTAACTGAAATTTTTCAGGGTTGCCTTTTTCTGCAAATTTTTCTAACAAAGGTCCTCCAGGAAATTCAATTCCTATTAATTTCGCAGTTTTGTCAAATGCTTCTCCAACTGCATCGTCAATCGTGGTTCCTAATCTTTTATATTTTCCTAAATCTTGAACACTTAAATATTGTGAATGTCCTCCAGAAATTAATAGAAGCAAGTATGGATATTCTAGTTTGGTTACAAGTTTTGGACTTAATGCGTGTCCTTCAAGATGGTTGACTGCTATAAAAGGTTTGTTTAAGAATGATGCAACCGCTTTTCCAAAATTAAGACCAACTGATAAACAAACGATTAATCCTGGGCCTGCGGTTGCTGCTACAGCATCTATATCTTCTAAATTTTTACCACTTTCTCTAATTGCTTTTTTTGCTATAAGATCAATTTTTTCAATATGAGATCTGGCCGCTAGTTCAGGAACAACTCCTCCAAATTCCTTATGGATATCTACTTGACTGGAGACAATATTAGATAAAATAGATGGAACTCCATTATCATTTTCCTCAATTAAAGCTACGGCAGTTTCATCGCAGCTAGATTCTATTCCTAAAATAATAGTTTTTTTTTTCATTAATTTTGTTTTTATTGATAATACAATCTCAATATAAAAATTGAGTATAAAATAATTAAATGAAAAGCAAAAAAATTATTATTGGGTCTAGAAGCAGTAAATTAGCTTTAATTTATGCTGAAATTGCTAAAAACAAAATTTTTGAATTTAAATCTGATTTTAGAATAGAGAATATTGATATTAAAAAAATAACTACTAAAGGTGATGAAATTCAAAATGTCAGATTGTCCGATATTGGTGGTAAAGGACTTTTTTCAAAAAAGATAGAGGAACAGTTATTGGAAAAAAAAATTGACATAGCAGTACATGCCTTAAAAGATATGCCATGCAATGATACAGAAGGACTTATAACAAATTGTTTTTTAGAAAGAAATGATCCAAGAGAAATTTTGATATCTGGAGAAAAAAAAAAACTTAGAGAATTAAAAACAAACTCAGTTATTGGAACATCATCATTTAGAAGAGAATTTCAATTAAAAAAAATAAGAAGCGATCTTAATTATAAATTAATAAGAGGAAATGTTGACACAAGGTTAAAAAAATTAAACAATAAAATATATGATGCAATAATTTTATCTTATGCAGGCATTAAGTCTTTAGGGTTAGATAAAAATATTTCTGAAATTTTTTCTACTTCAGATATAATTCCAAGTGCTGGACAGGGAGTTATAGCTTTACAATGTAGAAAAGAGGATAGAGAAATAATTAATTTGTTAAAAAAAATAAATCATCAACCAACAAACTATTGTGTTCAGGCAGAAAGAAATGTTCTTAAAATTTTAGATGGTAATTGTGAAACTGCAGTTGGGGCACATGCAGAAATTAATAAGGATAAAATTAATATTGAAGCTGAACTTTTTTCCCTAGATGGCAGGGAAAGATTTTACTTAAAATCTTCAAAAGATTTAAATTTAGCAAGTCAACTAGGTAAAGAAGTTGGTGAAATATTAAAAAAACAGTCTAATAATTCATATAAAAAATAATTATGCATATATTATTAACAAGGCCATTGGAAAATAGTCATAATTTAATATTAAGATTTCAATCTTTAGGACATAAAGTTTTACATATTCCTCTAATTACTATCCAAAAAGTAAATTACGAAAATTTAGATTTTTCCCTTTTTAAAGGAATAATATTTACCAGTTCTAATGCAATTAAAAATTTAGATGTAAAAAATATTGATAAAAAAATTGATTGTTTTTGTGTGGGTAATGCAACAGAGGCAATAGCTAAAGGCGTTGGTTTTCAAAATATTTATTCTGCAAGTGGCAATGTTAATAATCTAAAAGAAATAATTTTGCAAAATTTTGAATCTTCAAAAGGTAAATTGCTTTATGTAAGTGGTGAATTAATATCCAATGATTTGGATCAACAGTTAATTTCCGAGGGATATAATGTTAATAGAATAATTAACTATAGAGCTAATCATATTGAAAAATTTAACTCAGAACTTATTGAAAAATTAAAAGAAAAAATGCCAGATATTGTTTACGTATATTCACAAAATAGCGCTCTTAGCTTATTGAAATTAATAAAGAATTACAGCTTACAAAATTTATGTATGAATACTAATATAATGTGCATGGGCGAGAAAACATCTGCTATTTTAAATGAAATTAAGTGGAAAAAAATATTTCTTTTTAATTCTGGAGAAGAAGAATTTTTACTGTATAAAATTTAGTTATGGAAATATTTAATAATTTTAAAGATCTTTTTTTGTCAGTATGGAACAAGGGTATTCTTGGGGCAGATATATTCCAGATTTTAATAGGAATTGGAATTTTTCTTATTTTTTTAATTTTTAGAGGAATCATAAGTAGAGTAGTAATAAAAAAACTAGCTAACATCGCTAAAAGAACAAGCAATAAACTTGATGATGCTTTTGTACACGCGATGGAAGGACCTGCAAGATTCTTACCGATTGTTTTAGGTTTTTTTATTGCAAGTTATTATATGTCTTTTTCTGAGGAAAGCAGAGCTGTTGTAGATACAATCAACAGAACATTGATAACTATTTTTATTTTTTGGGTGATACATCAGGTAATAGAACCCATTTCTTATATTTTAAGCGGATTAGATAAAGTTTTAACTCGAGAACTAATTGGCTGGATCATTAAATCGTTAAAAATTTTAATTTTTATTTTAGGTTTAGCCGCAGTACTTGAACTTTGGGGAATAAAAATAGGACCAATTATTGCAGGATTAGGTTTATTTGGTGTTGCAGTTGCTCTAGGAGCACAAGATTTATTTAAAAATTTAATTTCTGGAATATTAGTTTTAGTTGAAAAAAGATTTAAAATTGGGGATTGGATTCTTGTTGAAGATATAATTGAAGGGATTGTTGAAAAAATAGGTTTTAGATCAACTGTTATACGAAAGTTTGATAAATCAATTGCAATTATTCCAAATTTTCAATTTGCTGAAAATGCAGTAATTAATATTAGCCAAACAACTAACTGGATTATAAGTTGGACAATCAATTTACAATATGACTCAACGGTTGAACAACTTAAATCAATAAGAAATGAAATTGAAGATTATATAAAAAAAAATGAAGACTACAAACCAGGACTTGGTTATGCAGTCAGAATTGATAAATTTGCAGAAAGCTCTATTGATTTGTATATTCGTTGTTTTACAAAAACAGATGATTGGGATGAATGGTTAGCTGTTAAAGAAAGACTTGCAATCCAAATTAAACAAATTGTAGAAAAAAATAATGCTTCATTTGCTTTTCCTAGCCAGTCTATTTATGTTGAAAAAAAATGATAGCAGTTTTTTATTTAATACTTCAAATTTTAAAACTTTATTCCTACATAGTAATCGCGAATGTAGTAATAAGTTGGCTAATTGCATTTAATATTTTAAATACATCAAATAGATTTGTTTACTCTATTTTGGAATTTACTTACAAATTAACAGATCCTATTTTGATTAAGATCAGAAGATTTTTACCTAATCTAGGTGCTTTTGATATTTCACCAATCATTCTTCTTTTGTTGATCTGGTTCATAGAAGTGTGTATGAAGCTTTACATAGCACCAATTATTTTTAACTAATTATGATTTTAATAGATGGAAAAAAAGCAGCAGTAGAATTAAGAGAAGAATTAAAGATAGAAGTTTCTGGGTTAAAATCAAAATATAATAAAGTTCCAGGACTAACCGTTATTTTAATTGGAGGTTTGGCACCTAGCCAAATTTATGTAAGAAATAAAGAAAAATCAGCAAATGAAGTTGGTTTAAAATCTGATGTAATCAGATATCCAGATTCAGTCGAAGAAAAAACAGTTTTAGATAAAATTTATGAACTTAACAAAGATGATAGTGTATCTGGCATTTTAGTTCAGCTACCTTTGCCAAAACATATTGATAAGCAAAAAGTTATTGAAGCAATCTTACCAAGTAAAGATGTTGATGGATTTCACCCTATGAATGTTGGAAATTTATCTTCAGGTTATGAGAGTTCAGTTCCTTGTACTCCTCTTGGGTGTTATTTATTAATAAAAAAAATTGAACCCAACTTAAGTGGAAAAAAAGCAGTTATTGTTGGGAGATCAAATTTAAATGGAAAACCAATGACGCAACTTCTCTTAAAAGAAAATTGTACAGTTACAATTACACATTCTAAAACAAAAGATCTAAAGGGTGAGTGTTTAAAAGGTGACATTATAGTTGCTGCGGTTGGTATGCCTGAGCTTGTAAAAGGTGATTGGGTTAAAAAAGATGCAATAGTTATTGATGTTGGAATTAATAAAACTGATAAAGGAATTGTTGGAGATGTTGCATTTGATGAGGTATCAAAAGTTGCGAAAGCTTTAACACCAGTTCCAGGTGGTGTTGGTCCAATGACAATTGCTTGTTTGTTAAAAAATACTATTGAGTGTTTTAAAAGATCTCAAAAATAATAATTATTTAAGTTTTTTTTTGTGAAAATTAATAAATCTTTCTACATTTGATTTATTAAAGGTTTTGTTTTCTTCAAATGATACTTTTTTTATTGAATAAGCATTACTCTTAGTTTGTCTAGATACAATTGTAATATTGCCTTTATATAGTTTTAGTTTAACAGATCCATTTACTTTATTTCTTTTTAGATCAACAATTTTTTGAAGTTTAAATCTTGCTCTTGAATACCAATAACCATTGTAAATGAGTTCTGCGTATTTTGGCATTATCTCATCTTTTTTATGTATGGTTTCTTTATCTAATGTTACAGATTCAATTGCTCTATGAGCATTAATTAATAAAGTTCCGCCAGGAGTTTCATAAACGCCTCTCGATTTTATTCCAATAAATCTATTTTCAACTAGATCAACTCTACCAATTCCATTTTTACTAGCAGTAGAATTTAATCTTTCTAAAAGTTTTGAAGGAGATAATTTTTTACCGTTAACAGTTATTGGATCGCCGTTTATAAATCCTATAGTTACAAAAGAAGCTTTGTTAGGTGCTTTTTCTGGAGAAGTTGTTCTTTGAAAAACAAATTCAGGAGCAGAATTTTTGGGATTTTCTAAAATCTTTCCCTCTGTTGATGTATGAAATAAATTATCATCAATTGAAAAAGGTGGTGCACCTTTTTTATCTTTCGGAATAGGTATGTTATGTTTTTTTGCATATTTAATAAGATCTGATCTTGAGTTAAGTCTCCAAATTCTCCAAGGAGCTATAATTTTAATTTTTGGTCCAAAGTAATGGTAACCAAGTTCAAATCTTACCTGGTCATTACCTTTTCCTGTTGCTCCATGAGAAACCGCATATGCTTTGAATTTTTTAGCAATTCTTATTTGATCTTTAGCAATTAATGGTCTTGCAATTGATGTACCTAATAAATAAACACCTTCATATATAGCGTGTCCTCTAATCATTGGATAAATGTAATCTTTTACAAAAATATTTTTTAAATTGTTTATAATTATTTTTTTTACACCAAGTTTTTTTGCATTTTTAATTATTCTTTTTTTGTTTAAATTCTGACCAATATTTGCAGTATAAGCAATTATTTCTGCTTTATAATTTTCCTGTAACCATTTTAAAATAATGGAAGTATCTAACCCGCCCGAATAGGCAAGTACAATTTTTTTTTTAAATTTCATTTATTTAGCTACAGCTTTTTTTTGCCTCGTTGTAAGCTTTTGTAAATCCTAAAAGAGAATAATGATCAATAGTTTGTGAACCAGATTTGTTGTATCCAGAAATCATAATTCTAGAACCTTTTTTCATAGTTCTAATCATTTTTTTTTCAATTTTATTATCAGCTATCCAAGCAAAGTTTTGCTGTGCTATGTCAAAATTATATTTATATTTACCTGACTTAGCGGTTATCGAATTTTGTTGGTTAAATTCATAGCCGGGAGTTGTGCTAATCTCATTTGTTATTTTTTCATTTGGTCTGAATGAAACAAAAAGTCTGGCTTCCCTTTTATTTTTTTTAGGAGCTTGTAAAATTGGTTTAGACTGAGCAAAACACATAACTCCTGAGTCATCAAGCAAAACCATTGCTTCCCAATCTTTAAATTTGCCAATTTTTTTTATTTCTTCAGCCGAAGCAGAAAAACATAAAATTAAAATTATAACATTTAAAAAAATTTTTTTAATTAAGGACATGGGTTGGGATATATTTTTTGAACTTCATTTATTTCTTTAATTATTTCTTCTGGTAGATTTACATTTACACTTTCTATATCTGTTTTCAACTGCTGCATTGTTGTAGCGCCAATAATTACACTGGTCATAAATGATTGAATTTCACAAAACTTTAAAGACATTTGGGCCAAATCAAGATTATATTTTTTTGCTATTTTAAAATAAGCATCTACAGCTACATTAGTATTTGGTTTATTATACCTTGACCAAAAATCAGGATCTAAAGATACTCTAGAGTTTTTAGGTATTTGATTATTTCTATATTTTCCAGATAAATACCCACTTGCCAAAGGAGAATATGCCAGCAAACCAATTTGTTCTCTAATTGAAACTTCAGCGAGACCCACTTCATAAGTTCTATTTAATAAGTTATATGGGTTTTGTATCGACATCATTCTTGGAAGATTATGATCTTTTGAAATTTCTAAATACTTTTGGGCACCCCAAGCAGTTTCGTTAGATAATCCGACATGTCTTACTTTTCCTTGATCTATAAATTTTTTTAAGTTTTTCAAAACATCTTCAAATTTATTCCATTTATCATCATCTTTATGTTCGTAACCTAATCTACCAAACATATTGGTATTCCTTTCTGGCCAATGTAATTGATATAGATCAATATAATCTGTTTTTAATCTTTTTAAACTTTCTTCTAAAGCTACAGTAATGTTTTTTTCTCCATATTGATTTCCTCCACCTCTTACATATTCTCGCATAGGTCCAGAAACTTTTGAAGCAAGAATAATCTTGTCTCTTTTATTAGTTTTTTTAAACCAGTTTCCAATAATTGTTTCTGTGTGACCAAAAGTTTCTTTTTTTGGAGGTACTGAATAAAGTTCAGCAGTATCAAAAAAATTTATTCCTTTATCTAGAGCATAGTCCATTTGTTCGAAACCTTCCTTTTGAGAATTTTGCTCACCCCAAGTCATAGTTCCCAAGCAAATAGTGCTTACATCGAGATCTGTATTTCCTAATTTTTTGTAATTCATGAAATATTAAATATTTTTTAAAGCTTTTTATGATATCTTGAATTAATAGTAAAAGGCTATTATATTAAAGGCTATGGAATTCAATAAGGAAAATATCTTAAATAAAGTAAAAGCTGCCACACAAACAACTGTAGTAATGGATGAAGGCTTAAGAGCTTACATGCTTAAAGTTTATAACTATATGGCAACAGGAGTATTGTTGACCGGAATTATTGCCCTTATTTCATTTAAGATGTCAGTTGTAACAGATTCTACTGGAGCAATAGCCGGTTTTACAAGTATTGGTAACGCTTTATTTTTTTCAGGTTTAAAGTGGGTGGTGATGTTAGCTCCTCTTGGTATAGTTTTTTATATGAGTTTTGGTATTAACAAAATGAGTGCAACAAAAGCACAAACTGTATTTTGGGTATTTGCAGCATTAATGGGATTATCATTATCTTGGATTTTATTAATTTATACTGGGGCAAGTGTTGCAAGAGTCTTTTTTATAACTTCAGCAACTTTTGGTGCAATGAGTATTTATGGATATACAACCAAAAGAGATTTAACAAAACTTGGATCATTTTTAATGATGGGCTTAATTGGTATAATTATTGCATCTTTAGTTAATATTTTTCTAAAATCTTCAATGATGTATTTTATAATTTCAATACTTGGAGTGTTGATTTTTGTTGGTCTTACTGCATACGATACACAAAAAATTAAAAATATGTATGTATCTTCTGATAGTGGAGAATTAATAGGAAAAAAAGCTGTAATGGGGGCACTAACTCTTTACTTAGATTTTATAAATTTATTTATAATGCTATTAAGACTTTTTGGTCAAAGAAGATAAAAGCTACTTTTGCAATTTTTTCCAATTCGTATTTTTTAAGAGGTTTTGTAAGCTGTTTGAGTTTTTTAGAACTTTATCTTTTGAGTCAGTAATTAGATATTTTAAATTTTTACTAAATGGTTTAAAGTTTTTACATATTTTATACATTGCATTTTCTGCTGCATTTTTAAAAACACTAAATCCAACTTGTTTACTTGAAATTGTAAGACCATAGTCTTTCCAAGATCCTTCAGAAACCATTTTTGCATACAAATCTAAAATGATTTTTAATTCACTCTTTTCAAAAAAATATTTTTTTTCTTTTTTTGAAAAAGTATTATTTACAACTAGTTTTAAATTTCTATTCATTAATTTTATATTTATTAACTATATTAATTTGGAAAGCTGTAAAAATAAAGGTTATTGGGAGCATTCCCCAAACTTTAAAATTTACCCAAAATTCTTCTGATTGAGTTCTCCAAACTATCTCATTTAGTATTGCTAAGGCAAAAAAGAAAAATATCCATCTTTTGTTTAGTATGGACCATCCTTGATCAGTTAATTGCAAAGCATTTCCGAGCATTTTTTTTAAAATAGATTCATTTGTAAAAAATTTACCCAACATTAAAGCTAAACCAAACAAAATATTTATAATTGTTGGTTTGATATAAATAAAAACTGGGTTGTCAAAGTAAATTGTTAATCCACCAAAAAAAGTAATTAAAATTCCCCCAATTAATGGAACCATTGGAATTTTTTTTTCTATTATCCAGACAAGAATTAGTGCAATTAGAGTAGCAATGACAAATGGAGGTATAGCGATTTGTAAACTTTTGTCACTTTTATAGTAAAAAGAAAAGAAAACTAGTAGAGGACCGAAATCTGTGACAAAT
Source organism: uncultured Pelagibacteraceae bacterium (assembly GCA_902607215.1). Lineage (GTDB taxonomy): Bacteria > Pseudomonadota > Alphaproteobacteria > Pelagibacterales > Pelagibacteraceae > Pelagibacter. The sequence goes on along the minus strand of CACLJJ010000008.1, from coordinate 10,570 downwards.
TTGAAAAAAGATTTATTCACCGAAAGATATTAACAGATTCTCAAAACATTCACATTTTTTTTATTGATTTTTTATTTTAAATATTCATATAATCCGTAGGTATGACAGTTCAAAAAGCGAAATTTTCTATTGGAGATATAGTTAAACATAAGCATTTCGATTTTCGTGGAGTAATTTATGATGTTGATTTTCAATTTAATAATTCAGAAGAGTGGTATCAGTCTATCCCAAAGAATGTAAGACCAAGAAAAGATCAACCATTTTATCATTTGTTAGCTGAAAATGATGACGTTACTTACGAAGCATACGTATCAGAACAAAATTTATTGACCGATGAGTCAGAGGAACCCATAAAACATCCACTTATTAACGAAATTTTTTCAGGAAAAAAAGGATCGGGTTATTTTAAACCATCAAACTAAGAAAAATCATTTTTCAAACACATTTGGTTCAAATCTTGGTCATAAAAGCTAGTTAAATATTAATAATATTCTGATCAAGAGTGTAAACGTTTCCCTTAAGATTATCTCCCTCACATTCTTGATCAGAATTAGACCCTTTAACTCATTTATTATCAATTTCAATTTGTGTATAAAATGATTTAAATGAAATTTTTTAATCAAAATAATCTATTTAATTTAAGCTTTAGAAGTCAGAAAATAATTTTAATATTTTTTTTATTAATTTTATCAATAGGCTTGTTTGAGGCATTAGTTTTATCTCCTGAAGATTATCTGCAAGGTCATGCTGTTAGAATTATGTATGTACATGTTCCCTCAGCATGGATTTCATTAGGTATTTTTTCTTTAATTGCATTGTTATCAGTTTTAGTTTTTATTTTTAAAAACAAAAATTTTATCTTAATTGCCAAAAGTCTTGCACCATCAGGATTTATTTTTAATATAATTGCCTTAGTTACTGGATCAATTTGGGGAAAACCTACCTGGGGAACTTGGTGGGCATGGGATGCAAGAATTACATCAATGCTTATACTGGCATTATTTTATTTAATGTATTTAATAGCATGGAGAATGTTTGAAAATAAAAACTATGTTTTAAAGGTTACATCGTTAATTGCAATATTTGGTGTCATTAATGTCCCAATTGTAAAATTCTCAGTAGATTGGTGGTCAACTTTGCATCAAGCATCTTCAGTAAACTTGATATCCAAATCAACTATACACCCTTCCATGTTGATTCCATTAAGTATTATGACTGCGGCATTTGTTCTATTTTCTTTGCTGATTTTTTTAATGAAATATAATACAGAACTGATAAAAATTAAAAATAAAGGACTAGATAGATTATGATTTATAATTTTGTAAATATGAATGGATATGGATTGTATGTTTTCTCATCTTTTATTTTTACATTGGTAAGTTTTGCTGGATTGTATTTAATTATCAAATCTCAATTAATAAAAGAACAAAAGAAATTTACAGCTAAATTTGGTTCTTTAACTTCAGATAAAGTTTTGCTAGCCAAAACACAAAAAACAAACAAGGAAATATTAGCAGCAGGTATTTTTTCAAAAATTTAACTTAAAACATGTATGGAAGAAAAGTTAAGTTAAGAATATTATTCCTAATTGTTTTATTATCATCAATTATTTTGACAATTTTTCTGGTTCTGAAATCATTAGAGGAAAATGTTGTATACTTTTTATCTCCAACAGAGGTTAAAAATTTGAATGAGTTAACTCAAGATAAAATTAGAATTGGAGGTATGGTGAAAAAGGATTCTATAAATATTAATAGTGATAAAATTAATTTTATAATTACAGATTTTAATAATGAAATAAATGTTGTGTATTCGGGCTTAATTCCAAATTTATTTCAGGAGAGTAAAGGGGTAGTGGCTGAGGGTTTTTTAAAAGATAAAAATTATTTTAATGCAGAAAAAATATTAGCTAAACATGATGAAAATTATATGCCGCCAAATATTAAAGAACAAATAGGAGAAAAGTAAATTGATTTTTAATTATATAGGAAATTACTCATTAATAATTTCGGTAATAATTTCATTAATAATTATTTTTTTATCAATTTCGAGTCTACAAAAAATAAATATTCAAATAAAAATTAATTTAAATAAATTAATTTTTTTTCAATTTTTTTTTGTATTAGTTAGTTTTTTTTCGTTGATAATATTATTTATATTATCAGAATTTGCCAATATTACTGTCTTTAATAATTCCCATACAACAAAACCTTTATTTTATAAAATAAGTGGCACGTGGGGAAATCACGAAGGTAGTTTACTTTTATGGTTGCTAATTTTAACATTTTTTATTTTCCTTTATTTTTTGAATTCAAAGAGCAGATCAATTAAAGAAAGATTACTAACTTTAATATTTCAAGAAGTTATTATTATTGGATTCTTAATTTTTTTATTAAAAACATCTAATCCATTTAATCAAGTTTTTCCAATTCCTGAGCAAGGCCTAGGTTTAAATCCAATTTTACAAGATCCAATATTAGCAATTCATCCACCAGTCCTTTATTTGGGTTATGTGAGTACTTCAATTATTTTTTCTTCTTCTTTAGGAGCTTTAATACAAGGAAATGTAAACAGCTTATGGGCAAAACATATAAAAAAATGGATTCTTATTTCATGGATTTTTTTAACAATCGGAATTTTGCTAGGTTCTATTTGGGCTTATTATGAATTGGGTTGGGGAGGATTTTGGTTTTGGGATCCTGTAGAAAATATATCATTGATGCCATGGTTAAGTTTAACAGCCTTGTTACACTGTATTTTAGTTTTAGAAAAAAGATCATTATTGAGCTCATGGACTATAGTTTTATCCATTTCTACTTTTACATTAAGTGTTTGTGGTACTTTTTTAGTACGTTCAGGTATTTTAAATTCCGTTCACACTTTTGCAAATGATCCAGAACGTGGATTATTTATTTTAATTTTTTTATTTATTTTAGTTTTCCTTTCGTTAGTAATTTATTTTTTGTATGAAGAAAAACTTAAGTCGAACAACAACAACTTTAATTTATTTTCAAAAGAAAGTTCAATATTGATAAATAATTGGTTTGTAATGTATTTTTTGTCAGTAATATTAATTGGAACAATTTATCCTATTTTTCTTGAAGTTTTATCAAGTCAAAAAATTTCGGTAGGACCCCCATTTTTTAATAAACTGATAATACCTTTTTTAATACCTTTTTTAATTTTTATGTCTATTGGTCCCAATCTAGATTGGATAAAAAATAAAAATTTTAGAAAGAAAATTCAATTAATTATTTTCTTTATTTTAAATTTAATACTATCATTTACTATTATTAAAATTTTTGGAAAAATTACATTAACATCTACTATTTTATTAGCAGCTAGTTTTTATTTATTTTTTGTAACATTTAAAGATTTAATAAAAAAAAGTTTTAAAAATAATTCTCAGGTGATTTCTCATTTTGGATTTAGTCTTCTTATTTTAAGTATAATAATGAATAGTATTTTATCTAAAGAAATAGTTACTAATTTAAAAGTTGGTGAGCAAATAAATTTCTTAGAAAATACAATTAGTTTTAAGAAAATTGAAAGTAGCTCAGAATCTAACTTTAAAAGTTTAGTTGGTTATTTTGAAATTGATAGCAAAAATAATAAAAAATTTTTATTTAAACCAGAGATTAGAATTTATAATCAACCCAAAGTAATTACTAGTGAAGCTGACATTAAAACAAACTTCTTTAAAGATAGGTTCTTAGTAATTAACTTAGTAAAAGGTGGTAATTATTTTAATGTTAGGTACCAAGAGAAACCATTAATGATTTGGATTTGGCTTTCAACAATTTTAATTGCAATCGGAGGTAGCATAAACTTTTTAAAAAGATATGAAAAATAAATATTTTTTAATAATTATTGGATCTTTTTTTTTCTTCTGTTTTATAGTTTTTTTTAAAGGTTTAAAAAATCCTAGCATTTATATACCAGAGCTTCAAAAAGAAAAAAGTTTCCCCGAATTTAAAGCTAAAGATTTTTATTCTGATAAAAAGATTTCTTCAGTTGATATATTTAATGATAATAATTTTTATCTAATAAATATTTGGTCTTCATGGTGTATTCCATGCAGATTAGAACATAATTACTTAATTAAGTTAAAAAAACAAAATTTAATAAAATTAGTTGGTATAAATTATAAAGATAATTTTGAAAATGCAAAAAAGTTTCTTGATGAGTTAGAAAATCCATATTCAAAAATTATTAAAGATAAAAATGGAACTATTTCTATCGAACTTGGCGCTTATGGCGTACCAGAGACATTTATAATAGATAAAAGGAAAAAAATTATTAAAAAAATAACTGGGCCTATAAACGAAAAAATTTACAATGAAATTTTGCTAATAATAAAATGAAACTAATAAAATTTTTACTAATAATTTTTCTCTATTTTTTTTCATTTGCTTTATTTGCAGATGAAAAAAATACTGCATTAGAAAATAAAATTTTTAAAAATTTAAGATGCATTATTTGTCAGGGACAATCTATTTATGATTCTCAGTCTGATTTTGCCGAAAGTATGAAATTAGTTGTGAAACAAAAGTTAGATTTAGGTATGTCTGAGCAAGATATCTATAATTTTCTAAAAGATCAGTATGGTGAATGGATTTTGTATGATCCTGAATTTAATACTAAAACATATTTTTTATGGTCTATACCAATATTAATATTTCTTTTGGGAGGTGCTATTATCTTGAGAAAATTAGCGGTTTTAAAGAAATAACAATACTATATAAATATGATTAGAAAATTTTTTTTATGATAAATAAAAGCTTAAAAATTACTGTCGGAATATTTTTGTTTTTTATATTTTTGTTGTCACTTCCTCTAAAAAGTGACGACCTAAGGAAATTAACTGATCCACATGAGTATAATTTTTATACTGGAGTATTTGATTTTAGTGATGATGGTAAAAAATCTACTTTAGTGGGTATTCAACATCAAAATGAAAATTTATATAGAGATAGTTTTTTAGGAACAATATCTCCGGTGAGTGGCTTTTTAATTACAGGTGATAGTGCTACGTATTTATATACAGGTATTCAGGCAGAATATAATATTGGTAAAATAAATTTAACTCCTAGTTTTACGCCGGGATTGTATGGTCAAGGAAACGGGAAAGATCTAGGCCATTTAGTGGAGTTTAAAAGTGAAGTACAATTATCTTTTGATTTACTAAAAAATTCTGAATTAGGTTTTTCATATAATCATATATCTAATGCAAGCTTAGGAGATAAAAATCCTGGTGCAAATAGTTATATGTTTAATTTTCTTAAAAAATTCTAGTTCATAAAATGAAAATTAAGGATTGTCACAATTTTAGTGATTTTAGAAAATTAGCAAAAAAAAAATTGCCGTCTCCAATTTTTCATTACATAGATGGAGCTGCCGATGATGAAATTACATACAATAGAAATACAAATGCATACAATGATGTTGATTTGGTTCCAAATGTATTAAGAGGAGTTGAAAATATAGATTTATCGACAACTATTTTTGGAAAAAAACTTGATCTTCCTTTCTATTGTGCACCAACAGCTCTACAAAGACTTTTTCATTATGATGGAGAAAGAGCAGTAGGAAAAGCTGCACAAAAATTTAAAACAATGTTCGGAGTTTCTGCCTTAGCAACTGTAAGTGTTGAAGAAATATCTTCAATAATTGATACGCCAAAATTGTTTCAGTTTTATTTTCATAAAGATAGAGGATTAAATGATGCTGTGTTAGAAAGAGTTAAAGCTGCTAAGTTTGATGTTATGGCTTTAACCGTTGACACTATCACAGGTGGTAACCGTGAGAGAGATTTACGAACAGGTTTTACATCTCCACCCAGATTAACTTTATCTAGTCTTTATAGTTTTTTAACAAAACCAATGTGGGGAATAAATTATTTAACAAAAGGTAAATTTGAGCTTCCTCATCTTCAAGATCATGTTAGCGAAGGTACAGATATAGCCACTTCAATTGGAAGTTATTTTTCAACAATGTTAGATCAATCAATGAATTGGAATGATGCAGAAAAACTTTGCTCTAAATGGGGAGGTCATTTTGCATTAAAAGGTGTAATGAGTGTTGAAGATGCAAAACGAGCAGTCGATATTGGTTGTACAGGAATAATGGTTTCAAATCATGGTGGAAGACAACTAGATGGATCAAGATCTCCATTTGATCAGTTGGCTGCAATAGTAGATGCAGTGGGAGATAAGATTGATGTAATATGTGAAGGAGGAATTCAAAGAGGAACACATATGCTTAAAGCACTATCAATAGGTGCAAAAGCATGTTCTGGTGGAAGACTTTATCTTTATGCTTTAGCAGCCGCTGGGCAAGCTGGTGTTGAAAGAGCTTTAAATCAATATCGTGAAGAAATAGAGCGAGGAATGAAACTTATGGGCTGTACCAAAATAAGTGATTTAAATAGAAATAATTTAAGATTTAGAAAAATATGAGATTAAAGGATTGTCATAATTTTGAAGACTTTAGAAAATTAGCGAAAAAAAAATTACCTTCTCCAATTTTTCACTATATCGACGGAGGATCTGATGACGAAGTTACTTTAAATAGAAACACAAGTTCATTTAATGACTATGATTTGGTTCCAAGTGTTTTGAATGATGTTTCAAATACAGATATGTCTACTACTGTTCTAGGTGAAAAAATTGATTTTCCATTATTTCCTGCAGCTACAGCAATGCATCGACTTTATCATCACGAAGGAGAGAGAGCTTCAGCAAAAGCTGTAGAAAAAATGGGTACTATTTTTGGTACATCAACAATGGGCACAGTAAGCATTGAAGAAATTGCAAAGATAAACAAAGGTCCAAAATTGTTTCAGTTATACATTCATAAAGATCGGGGACTTACAGACAATCTACTAGAAAGATGCAGAGAAGCAGGTTTTAATAGCATGTGTTTAACTGTTGATACTGTGGTGGCAGGCAATAGAGAGAGAGATAGAAGAACAGGATTTACAACTCCCCCAAAATTAACACTAGGGAGCTTATTAAGTTTTGCTCTACATCCAGGCTGGACAATTAATAATTTAATTCACGAAAAATTTAAACTAGCAAACATTGTTCACATGACTCAAAAAGGAACTAGCATAGATAAATCAGTTATTGATTATATAAACGAACAATTTGATCCAGCTATGAACTGGAAAGATGCAGAGTATTGTGTCAAAAAATGGAATGGACCCTTTGCTTTAAAAGGCGTTATGAGTGTTGAAGACGCAAAGAAAGCAATTGATATTGGTTGTACAGCTGTAATGATCTCTAATCATGGTGGTAGACAATTAGATGGCTCAAGAGCACCCTTTGATCAACTTGCTGAAATAGTAGATGCAGTTGGTGATAAAATAGAAGTAATACTTGATGGTGGAGTTAGAAGAGGCACCCATGTACTTAAAGCTTTATGTTTGGGAGCAAAAGCATGTAGTTTTGGCAAAGGATATTTATTTGCTTTAGCAGCTGGAGGACAAAAAGGCGTAGAAAAAATTCTTGAGAATATGAAAGCAGAAATTAATCGTGACATGAAATTAATGGGATGTAAAAATGTTGGAGAGCTAAATAGCTTAAAATTAATTCACAGAAAATAATATGAAACTTGCAAAAAATGTTGAAAGACTAGGAACAGAGTCAGCTTTTAAAATTCTAGCAGAATCAAAAAAGCTAGAAGCAGAAGGAAAGAAAATAATTCACCTAAGTTTAGGGCAGCCAGATTTTAAATCACCCAAACATGTAGTAGATGCAACAAAAAAAGCATTAGATGAAGGTCATCACGGATATGTTTTACCAAATGGAATAATTGAATGTAGAAAAGCTGTTACAAGAAAAATCAAAAAACTCTATAATGCAGATATAGATCCTGAGCGAGTAATCATTATGCCAGGCGGAAAGCCGACAATGTATTATGCAATAACATTATTCGGTGAACCGGGAGCGGAAATAATATATCCAGATCCAGGTTTTCCTATTTATGAATCAATGATCAATTATACAGGGGCAAAAGCAGTATCGCTTAATATGCTTGATAATAAAGATTTTTCTATAAATCCTGAAAAAATACTATCGTTAATTAATAAAAATACTCGACTATTAATACTAAATAATCCCAATAACCCTACAGGGGCATTTACAGAAAAAAATAAAATAGATCAATTAGCGGTAGGTTTAAAAAAATTTCCAAATGTAGCTATTTTGAGTGATGAAATTTATAGCAGACAAATTTTTGATGAAAAAAAAATGCCAACTTTTTTTGATTATCCTGATTTATATGATCGATTAATTGTTCTTGATGGATGGAGCAAAGCTTACTCAATGACAGGATGGCGATTAGGCTGGTCAGTATGGCCAGAAAAGCTTGTAGAACATGTGATTAAGTTTTGTGTAAATAATCATTCATGCGTGAATGCAGCAATTCAATTTGGAGCTATTGCTGCTCTTGATGGTCCAGACGACTCTATAAATATAATGATGGAAAAATTTACTCAAAGAAGAAATCTTATATATAAATTACTTAATGAATTGCCAGGTGTGGAATGTAGTTTGCCCGGAGGTGCTTTTTATGCTTTTCCAAATGTTAAAGGAACCGGGATTAGTGGAAAAGAATTTGCAAAAAAATGTCTTTATAAGGCAGGAGTTGCTATAGTTCCAGGAACTGCTTTTGGAAGAAATGCTCAAGATTTTGTAAGATTTAGTTTTGCAGCATCTAGAGATAATATCTCTCAAGCATTAGAAAATATAAAAAAAATATTAATTTAATTTTAAGTATATTTTTTTTATATTTTTTGTAATATTGTTTATAAAAATTATGAACGAATTGTTGCAAAAAGAACTAAAACAGATTTTAAATGGCAGATTTTCATTGTCTGAGTCGACAAGAGCAAATTATGCAAGAGGTGAAGATTCATATGAGCCAGTTTTATCACAAGCAGTAGCTTTTCCAGAAACTAATGAAGAAGTTTCAAAAATATTAAAATTATGTAACGAACATAAAGTTCCTGTTGTGCCATTTGGAACTGGAACTTCTTTGGAAGGACATGTTGTGGGTAATGAAAATGGAATAACCATATCTCTTGAAAAAATGAATAAAGTTTTAAGTGTTAATGGAAATGATTTTGATTGCCGCGTTCAAGCAAATGTTACCAGAAAGCAATTAAATGAATATTTAAGAGAAGATGGAATTTTCTTTCCGATTGATCCAGGTGCTGATGCTGCGTTGGGTGGTATGGCGGCAACTTCTGCTTCAGGCACAATGGCAGTTAAATATGGAACAATGCGTACAGTAGTATCTGGATTAACCGTAGTTTTAGCTAATGGCGATATTGTTAAAACTGGAACTCGAGCAAAAAAATCTTCAGCAGGTTATAACCTTACAAATTTATTTATTGGATCAGAAGGAACCCTAGGAATTATAACTGAGGTTCATTTAAGATTGTCTCCTATACCAGAAAGCATAATGAGTGCAGTATGTCATTTTCCAGACCTAGAGTCTGCCGTATTAACTGCTCAAGAAGTAATTCAATATGGTGTCCCGATTGCAAGAATAGAAATGTTAAATAAAGATCAAATGGAAATAAGTATTAAGTATTCTAAATTAGAAAATGTAGAGCCTTTACCAACACTTTTTTTTGAATTTCATGGAAGTGAGTCATCAAATAAAGAGTCAATTAAAATTGTTGAAGAACTATCAAAAAATAATGGTGGTAACGATTTTAAATGGGCAGAATCTATTGAAGACAGAAATAAATTGTGGAAAGCAAGACATGAAATATATTATGCCGTAAAAGCTCAAGGCACTAATGTAAAAATTTATGCAACTGATATATGTGTTCCTATTTCAAATTTAGTTGAATGTATTAAATTTTCTGAAAAAGAAATTCAGCAATATGGTCTAAAAGCGCCAATGGTAGGTCATGTAGGTGATGGTAACTTTCATGTAACTGTTATTTATGATCCTGCTAAAAAGGGTGAATATGAAATAATCAGAAATTTTAGTGATAAGCTTATAGATAAAGCTTTAGAGCTTGAGGGAACAATTACCGGAGAACATGGTATTGGATTACAAAAAAAAGAATATTTATTAAAAGAACATCCAGATAATTTGCCACTAATGAAATCAATTAAAAGAAGTCTTGATGTTAATAACATTATGAATCCTGGTAAAGTTTTTGATCTTAACTAGTCCAAAAAATCTTTAGTTTATGAAAAAAATTTTAATAACTCGAAAATTATTAAAATTAAATGAAGACAAAGCTTTAAAAATTTTTGATGCAAAAATAAATTCTAATGATGAATTATATTCCCAAACAAAGTTGATTGAATTAAGTAAAGGATGTGATGGAATTTTAACATCAATCACTGATAAAATAGATGAAGAAACAATTAATAAATTACCTGATACCATAAAAATTATTTCAAATTTTGCAGTTGGTTTTGGTAATATTGATTTAGAGACAGCAAAAAAAAGAAGTATTATAGTCACAAATACACCAGATGTTTTAACTGATGCAACAGCAGAAATTGCAATGTTATTAATTCTTGGTGCCGCAAGAAGAGCA
>CACLJJ010000007.1 GCA_902607215.1 uncultured Pelagibacteraceae bacterium | reverse complement strand
ATGAAACAATGTAGAATATTTCTTGTAGTTAGGTGTAAGTTTTTTAATCTTGTTTTTTTTAGATTTAATCTCGTTTATAAATTTAGTAGTTTCTTGTTTCTTTTTATTCATTTCATCTAGCTTAGCTTTCTTTTTATTAACTAGAGGATTTAAAATAGAATAATAAATTATTAGAAAAAGAATTATTGCACCAAGTGAAATACCAATTTTAATTAAAGTCTTTTTGTCAGCAAATTGTAAAAACTTCGTCTTTATATCTTGAACATTCAAATTTTTTAAATCAATTTTTAAATCCATTTTTATCCTTTACTTTTTCCTTTTGGATCAATCACAACAAAAATTCTAAATCCTTTCATTGTTATCCCTGATCTTGATTTTCTTGGAAGCTTCATCGAAGATAATGATGCTTGCTGAATATATGCCTGTTTTCCTAAGTTTTTTATAAATTTTAATATATCTTGGTCGTTAGCTGCAACTCCTTGGATTGTAACTTTAGTGCCTCCGTTATAATTAACTTCATCAAATCTTACTCTCTTTGGAACGCTTGAGGCAATTTGAGCTAAAATTCTGTAACTCAAATCTTTATTTGATTTTAAACTTTTACTTAATTGTAAAGCGGTTGTTATTATTTTTAATTCTTTAGTAATTGCTTTGTTTTCTTTAACTTTTAGTGAATAATTTTTAATTACTTTTGGATATTCTTTTAATTTTTGATTGTATGAATGAATATTCCAAAAAGATAATGCAAATAATACAAGGTAGATCCCAACTACTCCTCCAACAAATCCTTTAAATGCAAAATTTGAAATTGCTTTCATTTTCTTTTGCTTAGTCATTCCTTGTCTATTTGGTAACAAGTTTATGTTTTTTACTGCTGTAACAAATTTATAATATCCAAATACATCTAATTTTCTAAAAGCAAGTCCTACAACTGTTGAAAGGTATGATCTATTAGTTAGATTTATTTGCTCTTCTAACTGTTGAGGAATTTTTAAACCATCCATTGGGTCAAATGTTTTAAATCCAATATTTACAAGATCTTTTCTAAAAATTGATAAGTAATCTTCAATGTTATTTAAGTCCGAAACAACTTTTATATTTCTAATTCTTTTTTCATATTTCGTTTCAAAATCTTGAACTGCTTGTTTTACTTGTATAACAAATCTTCTTACCAATCCTTCTTTTTCCTCTTGATTTTGTGACTGCTTTAATACTTGTCTATCCTGGCCTCTTAAAAAAATATCAGTGATTATTGGGTTATTATCATATAAAATCATAAGATAATTTTCATCGAGACCAAATTCTAAAACAGCAGTTAAATTTGTATCTTCTGATTTTTGTGAAATTTGATTTATTTGGTCAACTGCAGACTTTAATGCAAAACATTTTACGTCAATTATAACAGCATTAAGTCCGCTCGACTTAATAATGGATGTATAACTATTTATGTCTGCTAGTTTTGAGGCAACAAATAAAATATCCATCGTATTTTCTTTTTGATTTCTATTTATTACTTGGTGAAATATTGAATAATCATCTAAGTTGTCTGTTAATTGAACTAAATTTTCCCAAAGTGAATTTGTTTCAATAGCTTTTTGCAACTCTTCATCTTTCATTAAAGGTGCTGTAACAACTCTGATAATTGCACTTGTTACAGGAATAGCAATTGCTGCATTTGGAGTTGTGATTTTTGATTTTTGAATTGCAATCGACAACTCTTCTCCTAATTTATCTGCATTCTCTAAAACAACGGCATCATCTGGTAAATCCACTTTATGAATAAAAAATTTTTCTAATACCCACTGATTAGCTTTATTGCTTGATATTTGAGCTAATCTTATTTCTTTGTTTGTAATCTCTATCCCAAGTATTTCTTCTCCTTGTGCTGTAGCTTTGCCTAATTTAGATTTAAAAAAATTATCTAATTTACTTTTAAAATTACCTTTACCGAGCGCAGAAACTTTTGGGGGGGTTAATATCACTAGCAAAAGATGGTTTTTTTAATTTAATATTTTTTAATTTATCTAAAAAACTTGAAGTGGTTTTTGTTTCTGTTGCTTTATTGCTTTCTACTGGAGTTACAACAGGTTCTGGTGCTTTCTGTACAACGGGTGCAGCTTCTGTTTGCTTGGGTGCTTCTGCAGCTGGTGGTGGTGGTGTTGCTTCTGGCGTTGGAACAGGTTCTTCTTTTGTTACTTCCGGTGTCTCTGGAGAAGTTGCAGCCTCTTTTTCTTTATTTGTCTGAATATCATCAAACCATTTCTCTAATATTGGTATTGCTTCTTCAACATTTGGTGTTCCTGATGAAGAAATCTTTTGTTTTCCATCAATATAAAGTCTACCAACCCAATTTTTTGATTTTAATTCGCCTTTATACTTATCTTGTCTTATATATATATGTAGCCTACCGTCTTTTTTATGAATTACTTTATGTTCTTTCTTATCTTCATCACTTTTCTGGGCTTCTTGACCTATTTCTGTAGAAGATTCAGTTTTTTCCTCAACATTAGGCGAAGATTCATCTTCTGATTGTGACTGCTCTTTATTTTCAGTTGTTATTCCAGAACTTTCATTGGATTCAGGATCAACAGGCTTATTTTCGTCTTCAAGTTGATTTTCATCAACTTTAACGTTGCCCTCTTTATCCGTTTTATTATTATCTTCTTCGTCCATTTTTATAAAATTATAATTTCTCTAACACAAAACATTTAAATCTCTAACACAAATTGTATAATTGTCTAACACATAATTATAGGTTGTGTGCCCAAATTAGGCTAAGAAGTGTAATTTAACAATAAAATCAATACTTTTAACAAATTTAATAAATTTAGAGAAAAAAACTTTTTTTTTATCAATTTTCCAGAATCTCTAACACAATTTACTTTTTTAAATTTTTAGAGTTTGTGTTAGAGCTTATAAAATTTATATTTTTTTTAAAAACATAATGAAATCAGCGTTTTTTAATTTTTCAACCTTAAATAGATAATTTGTGTTAGAGTAAATAATAATTGTGTTAGAGTTAAATAAATTTTTTAAAGAAACGAAATTTCAAGCTAAAAATTACAAATTTTTATCCTTTGTGAGTGCTAAATTTGACAAATACTTAAAGTTGTATACCAAAAAATTAAAATTAAGACAAAATTTTAATAAAATTCAATTCTTGATAGAAAAATATAAAAAATATTATTTTTTTTAATAATTAAACATTTTTAACTGAAATCATTAATAAAAATCCTAAAACAAAAAAAAACGATACAGATAAGAACCCAATTCTTTGAGAATATAAATAAGTTAAAGTTCCAACCATTAATGGTCCAGCAAAAGCAGTAACTCTTCCAGAAAAGCTAAACAAACCAAAACCTTTTCCTAAATCGGTTTTATTTAATAGTTTTGTCATCATTACTCGGCTTGCACTTTGAATAGAACCGATAAAAAAAGAAATAACCATAACATTATAAAAAAATTCACTTTTTGTTTGGGCAATCAGCGATCCATAGATAACTGTGCCTGTTAATACCGCAATACAAAATAAAATAATTGCTTTAGAAGAAAATTTATCATTTAAGTGTCCACCAATTAAAACTCCGACGAATGCAACAATGTTTCCAGCGATTGCAAGTGTTAATAAATCGCTTGCGTTAAAATTAAAAACACCTGAAGCATACACACCTCCACCTGCGATCAATACAATTAACGCGTCAGAGTAAATCATTCTTGCTAAAAGAAATTTTCCAACAGATGTAAATTTGTTTTTCCAAATTATTTCAAAAATTTTTTTAGATACTGGTGTTAAGTCATTATTTTTTTCATAAGATATTTCATTTTTAAAATAAGAAATCATTGGTAAAGAAAAAATAAAAAACCAAAGCGCAACAATCAATGGAATGAATCTTATATGTTCAAAATTATTTTTATCTAAACCGAAAGGAATTGTTTCGGGTAAAATAAAAAAATACAATGTTAATAATAGTATTGGTACCGATCCAATGTAACCTAATGCAAAAGCAAACCCAGAAGTTTTTCCAATATTATTTTCATTTGAACATTTTTTTAATAATGAATTGTAAAATATTGTTCCAACTTCGTAACAGTAGTTTGAAATAAAAAAAATAATTAAAGTAAATAAAATATAATTTGAATTAGGTTTGGCAAACCAGAACAAACAAGTTGTTAAAATACAAAGTAATGTAAAAATTTGTAAGAAATTTATTTTTCCTTTTGGTTTTTTGTCTGCCCATGCTCCAATGAAAGGTCCAGTGAGTGCAATTGTAATTCCACAAAGTCCCGCAGTCCATTGCCAATAGGCTGCGCCTAGTTGTGGGTTGCCAACAATTTGATTTGCAAAGTAAGCTGACGTTACAAATGTTATAATGATCATTGTGTATGCAGAGTTTGCTAGATCATACAGTCCATAAAACATTTTGCTCATAATTATTTATCTAACTCCAATAATGTTTTTAAAGCACCAGTCTTTTCCCACTTCTTAATCAAAGAACTTAAATCTAAAGTAGTTTGACTTACAAAATCTTTGTAAATTGATTTATAAAATGGTCCAAGTTTAATTCCACCATAGCTACTAAAAGTTAAAATATCTTTCTTACTTAAACTAATTACTTTTCTTCTAACTGTTTCTCTTGGAAGCTGTAAAACTTCTGCAATACTTGCAAAAGTTAATTTGCTAGTCTTTATACTTTTTTTTTGTGTTATCTTTGCCATTTGTTCTTCAAGCTCTGCAAATGTTTTGTTTCCTGATTTATTTATTTCATAAAGCGAATGACTAACGGCAACTTGAAGTATTACAAAAGATTCGTAGTCCATGTTTAATTTTTCACGTACCCTTGTATATAAAGAGAGAATGAACATTACCCAGTGATAAAGTCCCTTTGAAAAAAGCGGCTCTCTTAAAACCATTTCATTTGATGCTTCCTCTAAAGAAACGACTTTATTAATCCCTATTGTGGTTTTTTGATCACTCATAGTAGTTTTTACTCTCCCTATACCAGGTAGAGTACAGCCTAAAATAGGCATAATCAATCTTTTTCCCCATTATGGGTCTATTAAGCTAATCTTATTAAAAATTATGAAAAGATTGTTAATTTTAGTTCTAGTTTCACTTTTTTATAGCAGCTTTGCTTGGGCTGGAGATTGCAACACTACAATTTCGTCTTCAACTACCTCTAAGCTTACATGTGCTGCTAATGACGAATTAACAATTACTTCTGACGGAACTATTGAAGTTGGAGGTACCGCAGGTACCACTACTACTGCCATCGACGGATTGAACGATGATAATTTAACTATAAATAATGCTGGAACTATTTCTGGTAACGGTAATTATCCAGTAAGTTTTCGTAGCTCAGAAAATAGTACTATGACAAATAGCGGAACAATATTTGGTCAAGTTTCTGTTATTTATCCTCGTGCAGCAACTAACTTTACTCTTACCAATGAATCTACAGGAAAAATTTATACAACTTATGCAAATACCATTAAATCGCAAGAAGCGACTGACGGTATAGTAATACATAATTACGGAAAAATTTATGGCGGTGCAACTGGTGTAGAAAAACAATTAGTTATAACAATTGCGGGAGGAACTGATGCAAACCAAGGTCCTAAAATTTATAATTACAGCGGGGGAGAAATTAAAGGTTATAAGTGGGGGGTTCACGCTACCGGGAGTGATTGTGTTTTTGATAATGCAGGCACAATAGAAGTTGTAACTCTATATGCTGTAGAATCAGATTGTGCGGGTACAACTCTTACAAATTCTGGCACAATTAAAAATACAAGAGACGGTATTTCAGATACTATATATTTTCTAGATGCAACTGGAGTATCTACTATCACAAATTCTGGAACCATAGAAGGTGCTGAAGATGGCGCACTAAATTTAAGCATAACTGACAATGCTGTTGTAACGAACACGGGAACTATAACTGCTGATGACGAAGGCGCTCTTGAAGCCAGCAATCATACTAATTTAACTTTCACTAATTCAGGAACACTTACTGCAGCCGATGCAACATTAGATTTGCGAAATGCATATTCGCCAACCCAAGATAATGGCTCAGGAGCTACTGTAACTAATTCGGGAACGATTACCGCAACTGCCGGAGACGCTATAGCAATTGGAACGGAAACGGCAGATGATAGCAGAACACATAACAATGCAACCATAACAAATAAAGGAACAATTTCAGCTACAGACAATTCCATAATAATTTCTGAAGCTACAACAGGAACAAATATTGTCGTAGATGAAGAAGCTGCATTTACAGGAGAAATTGAAATGAACAGTACAGCAACTACAGTAACTTTATCTTGTACCTTAACAGAAGATTTAGATATTGAGATTCACAACAAAACCAGCATGACTGTTACAAACAATCTTTGCGGGAATGATACTTATGAAATACTTGATGCATCTTTAAATGCGGATACTGATAATTCAGAAACCAATGGCTATATAAGGGTATACGGCGAAGATCTTGAAATAGCACAAAACAATCCAAAATATAGAAGCGAAAATGTTTTAACAAAACTTAGAGGACTGTTTGATGCTGCAAATTATATTAACTGGCATGCTCCGGAAGATAAATTTTTCAAAATCTTTCACAGTGCGCAAAAAAGAGAAGGAACTTATAAGGGAGAAATGTCAGGTGTTGTGGGTCAGTTAAGTCCAATGGGTTGGGGATCTTTAAGAAGTAATATTTTTCTTGGCTATACAAGGCAAGATGGAGACTTTGACAATGGAGAATTCTTAGGAGGGGATAACTTTGCTTTAGGTTTAAAAAGTGTTTATGAGAACAATGGATTTAAAGCATCCTTTACACCTATGATTGGTTTAAATGATCTGACAGTTACTGATTTTGATACGGATACAAAAACAAAAATAAGCACTAATTTATTAAGTGAATTTGCTGGATTTAATACCAAACTTGGAAAGGGAATAAAAACAAGTGAAGATGGTTCGTTAAACTTAAGCGTTCAGTCAACTCTTGGATTACAAAGGTTTCCGGAATACCTATCAAAATTTAGTGATGGCGATTTATCAGTTGATGAAGCAATAGAACAAGTGCTTGGTGTGGGGTTTGAAGTAAGATATGCAGAAGGACTTGGTAATGGCTTTATTATTCAACCTTATATTGGCGCGAATGTTAACAATAACTTAAATAATTCTATAAAGATTAAAGCCGATGGAGAAAATAAGAATGTATCTCCTGCCTATGAAACAACAACTGGGTATTTTACAGGTGTTTCTTTTACAAAAACAAGTAAAGATTTAAACTTTGATCTAGATTTAATGTACGGTAATGAAGATGGTTTAATCAATCAAATTGCAGCTGTATCTTTAACTAAATCTTTTGGTGAATCAAAAACAAAAGATCTAAAAACAAAAACTACTGAAGATACGGGTTTATTAGAGTTTGGTGAACAAAAATTTAATCTAAAAGATTTGTTAGAATTTGGTGAACTTAAAGATTTAAATGAAGATTTAAAAATTAAAAATGAAAAATTAAAAGCCGAAAATGAAAAACTAAAAACATTAAGCACAAAATTATTGAAAGAGAATGAAACTAGTAAGAGATTAATTGTTGAATTAATAAAGGAAAATGAAAAAATAAAATTAGAAAAAGAAATATTTAAAAATAATGCTTTAGAGGATGAAAACCAAAAAATAATTGAACAAATAGAAAAAGAAATTACAAAAAATCAAAGCAGAGACCTTATGTCGTTAATTTTTATTGCTGTTCTGTTATTAATTTCTGCTAGCATGGTTTCATTAGTTGCACGTAGATAAAATTAAATAATAACAGTTTATGTATAAAATAAAAAAATATTTTGTCAGACTTATTGTAGTTAACCTTTTTTCTTTACTTTATTTAATAGATACAACTTCATTTGACTATGGTTTTTTTTCAATTCAATCTTTATTTTATTCTTTAAATATTTATTTATTATATTTCTTTATTCTTTTTGAAACTGCACTTTCCTTATTGGGTTACTATGGGCTAGAAATAAATTTTTTTACTTTAATAATAAATGATTTTAATAATTTAAATTATGAATTCGTAAAATATATTATTTTTCAAAATATTAATTTTTTTTACTTTCTATTATTCTCTTCGGCTATTTTGTTTTTTTTAGAAAAAAAAAATTATAGTTTTAATACAATAAAGAAAAATTTTAATTTTAAAAAAAAAGTTTATGTTTCTTCATTTTTTATTCTTTTTATTTTAAGTAATTTCAATCCCAATCTTACGCACAATTCTCTATTACTAAGATATAAACTTTTAACTAATAGTTGGACTGAAGTAGATTTATTTTATCGTAAAGATAAATTTAGCTCTCATATAAAGAATAATTTTTTTAGAAATGATAATTGGTATGAAGTTTTAAAATTTTCAATGATCTATAGTAAAAGTGTTCCCTTCATATCAAAAAATCAATCAAATAAAATAATCTCTGAAAACAATTTCAATAATTTTGAAGATGTTATTGGAAAAAAAAATTATAATAATATCTATGTTGTTATTAACGAGTCCTATCCAAATTTTAAAGATAAATATTTAAAAGATAATTTGTTTAATCAAATTGTAGCAGGTAACAAAGATCTATCTGTGGAAAGATACAAAAAAAAATGGAACAAAAGTTATTCAACGCAAGGAGCCGAGATCGAATTTTTTTGCAACAAAAAAGTAGATTACAAGAGTTTTAAACAAATTGATTTTAGAAATTTCATTTCTGAAAATAAATGTTGGATTGATTCTTATAAAAACAAAAATCTAATTTATATTCATTCATATTATGATTCTGTCTTTAATAGAAAGAGATACAAAAATTACTTCGATGAAGTTTATTTTGCACAAGAGTTAAAAGCTTTAAATTTTAAAATTTGTGGGGATCAAACATCTGTGACCGCTCAGTTTGCTGGTATTTGTGATTACAAAATCTTAGAAAATTTAGAAAAAATAACAAAATCTACTAATAACAATTTCATTATTTTTTTAACTTTAAACAATCATATTCCTGTTCATCCGACTTCTAACAAATCTTTTATTGATTGCAAAAAAAATTATCCTTTGAATTTAAATGATCAATTCTGTAACCTTTATAATAATCAAATGTTATTTAATAATAGCGTTTCTAAATTTTTATCAAGAATGGGCAAAGAAGATATACTTGTATTTTTTTCAGATACACCACCACTATTTCATCGAAAGGATCGCATACACTTTGAAGATACAATAGATGTTTATTTTTTTTCTAAAACTTAGTTTTTTATTTTTATTTTAAACCATTTGCTTGAATCAAGCACAAGTGTATTTGGAATAATTTTGTTTGTAAGAGTAAAACTTCGATAATTTCCAACAGGACCTAATACAAGGCCCAGAAGTATTAAAAATATAGTTAATTTTTTATATCTTTTTATATTTTTTTTCAGCATCTCTTTATAAAAATTGTTTTCTTTGGATAGTATAAAAAAAATAATAAATAAATTGGTAACTATCAACGACCAGTATCTCATATGATCATATGAAAACAAAAATAAACCAAGAGGTGAAAAACACGATATCAACAATATTTTAGTTTGAATTTTGCTTTTGAAAAAAAATTCCTTAAAAATCACAAACACAATGTAAAAAAATGGTGACAATGCAAATATTAAAATAAAATTATGGATTAACCACCATTTTGATAGACCTACATTAATAGCATCCGCAAACAAAGCGCTAAAAATTCCTTCATCAAAATTTTGATATAAGCCTCCGTAAAGTACATGAACAGAATATTTGTTCACATAAGGGTTTGGTATAAGCACGTCACCAATATATATTTCTTTATCTTGTAACAATTGATAATGTGTTTCAGGTGTTAACGCTGTTCCTATTCCAATGGTTGATATTTTAAATGTTGAAAATACTATAAGACTAAATAAAATTATCTGAACAATAACACTCGACTTATATGAATTTTTAAAAAACCAGTAAGCAAATATAACTGGTATAAACATAAAAAATGCTGCTTCATGAATTAAGATCATTACAAACATTAAAGGACCAATCAAAACAAAAACAAATAAAATTTTTTTATAAAATTTTTCTATAATAAAAAAACATAAAAAAGCAATAACGAAATTTAGTATGTCAAATCTTCCCACATCATAAATAAAATGTTGCATTGTTAATGGACTCGTAAACACCATGATGGAAAAAATTAATTTTGAAATATCATTTTTTCTGTTGAAACTACTTACAAAAATATTAAAGAAAAATACTGATAATATTATAAGAAAAACTAGAGATAAATAATTGACCGCTTCATAATTCACAGAATTGGGATCATAAAAAAAACTTAAAATTTCTCCTACAAAACCTCTTTTAATAAACTCATATTCATAATTAAAAAGATAATGAGTATACTTAAAAGCACCTACATCAATATTTAGACCTCCCCTAGCAAATAGCCAAAATGTAAGAAATAAATATAAAATAAAATACTGTAGCTTGCTTAATTTGAAATTTTTCAAATTCATTTTTCTTTTAACTGTTTTTTATTTAATTTGGATCGCCTCTTATATCGGTATTAAGTTCTTGGTAAACAATTACTGAAATAGTTCTTAAGTTATCCATTACTCTTTCAACATCCCAATCTAAATCAACATCATTACAATTTAATTCTCTGTATACATAATATTTTGCATTTCCTATTGTCGGATCAATTTCCTCTGTAACAATATTTACTAAGTTAGTATTTTTTTCTAATGCAAAGTTGTACCTACAAACATTTGAAGCAGTCCAATAAAGTATTGAGCTTATAATGATTGCAAAAAATATCATCACTTTGGGTATGCCTATCATTTTTATTTTCCATCTACTACTACTATTGTTAAATCGTCTTTTTGAATTTTTCCAGATTTAACTATATCTTCAATGATAGTTTTTAATCTACTGTTATTTGGTGTGGATTGATATTTTTTAATATAATTTTGAAAACCTTCTGCGCCTAACATTTCACCATTAGGATCTTTAATCTCTGTAATTCCATCAGTAAAAATATACATTGAACTTTCTGAAAAAGGTATTGTGGTTTCTTTATAAGTAATCTTCGGCATTACACCTAATGGTGGGCCTGCCTCTGTATGGTCAGAAAACTTTCCATCCTTTGAATAAATTAAAGGAGGTTCATGACCAGCATTCGAAATAAGTAATTCTTTTTTATTGCTATCGTATATTCCAATCAACATAGTTACAAACATTCCTCTAGATGCTGTTTCACAAATTTCTTTATTTAATAAATTTAATAAGTCTGATGCTGAATACATTGTTTTGCTTAAACATCGATAAAGACTTGAAGCCTTTGACATCAAAAGTGATGACTTAATACCTTTTCCTGATACATCGGCAACACCAAATCCATATTTACCATTTCCCAGATCAGAAAAATTATAAAAATCTCCAGATACTATTTTTGCTGGAATATTTATTCCAGCTATTGGAAAAGGATCTTCTTTGTTTTTTGATAGTAAATTTTTTTGAATCTCTCCAACAATTTCAATTTCCTTTTGCATCCTATTTTTATCAATAAGCTCTTTGGCCATTCGGGCATTTCTAATCGCAAGTGCCGCTGGTGCCGCAAGAGTTTCTAAAAGTTTTCTATCGCTCTCTTCAAAAAGTTTATTTGTTGTCTTTTTATTTAGACAGTGAATTACCCCAATACATTCATTTGCGGCAATAAGGGGTGCACACAAAACTGAGTATGTTGTAAAGTTTGTTTTATTATCCAAATCAAAATAAAACTCTGCAATTTCTCTTATATCTTTTCTAACATCTCCAACTCTAATACATTTTTTTTGTAGAATGGCTTTTCCCATCACTCCTTGAGTTATAGGAATTTCATAATCTTCGAGATAAGCCTGATGTTTGGATGCAATGCATTGAAAGACTTGTTTTTTTTCTTCAATTAAAAATATGTTTGCTGCTTGTGCATTAATTCTTTTGATTATTACTTCTAAAGCATTTTGAAGTGTTTCATTTAAATCAAGAGATGTGGCAAACTCTTGAGTCATTTGCGTAATAATTTGCAAATCCTTAATTCTAGAGTCTTCTTTTACTGGTTCGGGCTTTTTTGGTTTAAAAAACATTTTTTTATATTTTGCATTTTATCTCTTTTTTGATAATTTTAACAAGAATGGAAATTATAATACATTCACCGAATTTTTATTTGCATCTTCAAGATGCAATGGTTTTTATTCAGTATTGTATTGATGGAATATTGCAAATAGCCACTCAAATAAAAATATAATTCGTGTTTTATTTTCTAGCATTTGTATTGGGTAGTATTTGGGGTAGCTTTTGCAATGTTTGTATTTACCGACTGCCTAATAATCAAAATATTGTCAAAGGAAGATCTTTTTGTCCGTCGTGTAAAAATCAAATAAAATGGTATGACAACATTCCATTTTTATCATTTATATTTCTCAAAGGAAAATGCAGAACCTGTAGCAACAAAATTAGCTCACAATATTTTTTGGTTGAGTTTATTTCGGCAATTAGTTTTGTAATTATCTACCATCTATACGGAATATCAATCACAACATTATTGTTAATAATTTTAATTATATTTTTTATAATTATTTTTTTTGTTGATTTAAAATATTTTATAATTCCAAATGAATTAACTTTTCCATTAATGTTTATCGGTTTTGCAAAATCCTTTGAGCCTAATTTAAATCAAACAATATTTCCAAATTATATTAATTCCTTAATTGGCGGAGTTTTTGGTTATCTAATAATTTGGTTAATTATTTTTTTTTATAAGAAAGTTAGAAATAAAGAAGGAATGGGACTTGGCGATGCAAAATTAATGGCTGTGGTTGGATTTTGGTTTGGATGGGTAAGCATTCCATTTACAATTTTTATTTCATCGTTTGTTGCTTTATTTTTTGCAGTTCCATCTTTGCTTAAAAAAACTAGAGACATGACAACTCAAATTCCTTTTGGTCCCTACATAATTATTGGATGTATAATTTATGTGTCTTTTGCAAATCAAATAAAACATATGTTTTTATAATGGATAAATTTTTATTATTTAGCATCGCTGTTTCGGCATTTAATGTTTTTATTATTGTTTATGCTTATTCTTTAAACTTTTTTCCAAAAAAATGGAGAAAGAAAGTTAATCAAGACACGCTCGTTGGACTCGCATTAATTTTTGTTACTATGCTTACAATGTTTTTATGGATTGTTTATTTTTACTTTAAAATATTTAACTAGAAACCGCTTTCTCTCCAGCTTCCTCTATTAGATTGAACTTCTCCTGCAGCTGCTAAAACTGAATACAATGTATCTTCATCTTCTTTAGGTCCAGCAACGTTAGCAAAAAGTGTGTCACCAAAAATTACTAGTTCAGATAAAATTCCTTCTCTTATTTGTTTGCATTTTTTGCCATTTGCTGCACCACCTCTGGTTAAAAGGTGAGAATTGTTAGATCCACATTCATCATCAGCTACACATATGTACGCCATTCCAATATTACATGGGTTGCTACCTGGTGGTGGTTCGTAAATTGGAAAATACACTTGTCCCTTAAATAATGTTGGTGTTGCAGAAAGTTTTCTATAAGTATTTACTGTTGATGGATTATTAGGAGCTAAACCATCTGGTGTGTCTAAATGTATTACCCACGCTAAATCACCCGGGCCAGGTCCATGGTCACAAGTAACTTTCCCAGTTGTGTTAACGCATACCACACCATTATCAATATCTTTGGCGCTATTAGCACCTTCGTGTGCTATTTTTATAAAAGTATCATTCGTTTCAGGTGGAATATGTACTCCATTAAGATGTTTAAAGTACGGATAATGAGGATCTTTTATTCCATATAATATGTTATCCATATGTTTCGATCCTCCACCTATGTTTGCAAAATTTCCTGTTCCACCAAATAACCAAAAATCACGTGTTGTTACTCCAATTCCTGCATCCATTGAAAAATAACTGTATCTTCTATTGTCAGTATCGGCATTCAATCTAAACAATGTTGTTTGATCGAATAATTCTGCGCCGTTCTTAGTTGAACTTGTTAAATTAATTTTTGTAATTTTACCTTCAAGGTCATTGAAGTATACCATCGCTCCTCTCCAAGGAATGTTGTATGCAGTGTCAGGAGTGATCACAACTGCAGATGAAGGCAGTGAATTACCTATATCACTTCCATTTGGTGTTGTCATAACTCCAGCAGATGTAAGTATTCCAGATGGGTCAGTATCAACTATAGTAATTGGACCTCCATTAGCCTCTGAACCAAAAATTGATCCTGGGTAGTCCATATCTTCCAAATTAACAAGATAAACTGCAGAACCAGCACATAAATTTGTATTGCCCATTCCAGCACCCATAACAGCTACATAAGTATCTTTTTTATAATTGTTCCTTTGACCAGCTAATTCAGAAGGAACTCTAACTATTCTTGGTGTTGACCACGTTTCACCTAATTGGCTATAGTCGTATTTAGGATCAATACCAGGAGCAGAAGTACAAGAAGTAGCAACATTGAAACCATTAGTTGGTTTTTCTGTTTCTACTGTTGTAGTAGAAGTAGTACCATCTTCATTAGTAGTAGTAGTAGTGGTAGTTTCTAATACACTTCCAGAGGCAGCATAAATTTTGTCTGCACCAAAGGTAATAACTAGCTGACCACTAACATATTTTGCATTATCAAAATCTATAGTTTTTAATGTGCCATCTACTCTTTCTGTTATTTTTAAATTACTTTTAGGAACATTTACATTATCAGGTGCATGTGGAGTTAATCCTTCAAAAGTAAATGATTTTCCCTGGTAACATGAAGCTGTTCCAGCCACATGAAAAGAACCTCCTGCTTGAGCATTGGTTTGACACGTAGCAATAGCATCTTGATTAGTACAAGCTGGTTCGCCCGTTTCACCACAACTCTCTGATACTTTGTCATCAGCATCTCGAGCATCATTATAATTTGATGTTGCCTGTTTAGCTTCTAGAGAATCTCCTATACTTGCAGAGCCTGAAGAGTAAGGGTACTCTGTTATAACTCCTTCATGATCAGCAACTAAAACTTTATTGTTTATTGCATCATTAAATATTGAATACATATGTATTGGACCTTTTCCTTCTACTAATATTGGATTACTTACATCTAACACTGAAAATCCAGCACCACCTCTTCCGTAAGGTATCATTAAAATGGTACGCCATGCTTTTGCAGTGTCTAAATTTCCAGCTGAATCATAACCTGCCATATATACATCGTGAACCACTGGTGATCCATCAACACCAAAAATTGCATTTGTTCCTCCTTTAGCAACTTTATTACCATCAGCATCGTAACTAACATCAACCCCTCCATCTAGGTCTGTATTTATAATTGATGGCATAATGCCAGCTATAAATGGTGGAATAAAAGCCCATTCTTCTTTTCCCGTTTCAGCATTTATTGCATGTAACATTCCAGAGTTTGAACCAGCATAAATTACTTTTCTTCTTGTGCTGTTATTCTTCTTAAAACTTTGGTAATTATTTGCAGATCTAAAATATGCTTCTTCATTACTGCTTGTAAAATCTGTGCTTGCATCAGGTGGTCCTATTTCTACTAACTGAGAATGATATATGTCTCCTAGGACATGATCTCTTCTTTCGGTAACATTACAATCACCATCATAGTCAAAATAATCAGTTCCTTTCATGAAGTTAATTAAACCTTTGGCATCGTCTTCATGTCCATTTTCTCCAATGTGGCCGTTTGTTGAACAATGTGAAGTTGTGTTGTGATAATCTAAGACAGAGTATTCTAAAAGCCCAAACATCTCAATGATAGCATCTGAGTTATCAGTATTAAAATTATCCCAATTTCCTATATAACTTGCATCAGGTATTGCGCTCCAAATGTTTCTTGTGTCAGCTGCTCCTTCTGCAGCTGCCTGTTTTCTCACTTCTTTTGAAGCATCCCAATTTCCAAATGCGTTTCCTGCAGCAGTATCATGTTCTACTGTATTGTCTGCATTAAGTTTTTTTCTTAAAATTGTCCCATGCCATTCACCATATTGTTCGTAAGCAAATTGAGCTTGATATAATGATCCACCTTCTTGAACCGTTGCGGTAATTGATGGTGCCGTAAATGATAATTTTTCAGCAAGAATTTGTCTAATTTTACTTGTTAGTTGAGTTTTTAATTGTACAGGTGTTGCTGCTTCTATAACTGGTTCACAATCTGGATGTGTTGAGTCGCCACCTGGGCAAGACCCTGCAACAGCCAGTTGGGTAAATCTATTCATTCCAACTGGGTTAATACCTCCACCGTAAGCCACAAATAATGTTACAACTGGATTTTCCAAACTTCTTAATTTAGCAATCTCGTCAGCTGCAGCATTATTGTTCATAAACATTCCGTCTCCAATAACAATTACATAATTTAGCTGACAATCAGATGTCGCATCATAACCTTCAAAGTCGCCTGAAAAATATTTATATGCTATTTGAGCAAATGCCCTTGAATCTGTTCCCCATGCAAGTCTTTGAGGTAATAAATGGTCGAGGATCCTAGTGTATCCTTCAGAGCTAATACCAACATTTAAACATGAGTCTCTATTACATAGTGTAGAATGACCATCTGTTTGAGTTCCAGTCCATCCTCCATAATAATTACATGAATTATTGAAATGACAAAATCTTCCACCTCTTCCTCTTCTTTTATGTCCTCCAGTTTCACCTGCATTCCAGTGACCATACCCAAAATGAGCGCCGCTTGTTAAGGTCGTATCACTTATAATGGTAGCCATTGCTTGTTTTACTCCAGTCCATCTTGAGACTGCTCCTCCACCCATTTGTTGAAGCCATGCTGTGTCTTTGTTTGCTGCAGTAAAAAGATTTTCATTAAATTCGTCAATCGTTCCGGAAGAAGATCCAACTAAAATTTTATCAGCTGTAACATGTATCGAATTTGGGTAGTTAAATCTGACGTTGTTTGCGGCAAGCTCTCCTGTATCTTCAGTGTTCATACCGTATTCACGAGAACCAGTTCCAGCTCTTGCTACAACTGTATATCCCGTTTGAGTTCCATCTAAACTTAATTTTTGGACAACGTGTCTGTAGTTTGAGCTAATATATAGAACATTGTCATCATCAGGAGATACATCAACACCAGAAACGGGCACTAACTGAGTATCTAGGTTTCCTGAGTTAGTAGCTGTATAGCATCTTACGCACAGAGCATTTCCACCTCCTGTAAGTTGGTAAACATCTCCTGCTTTCTCTAATGCAAATCCAAACAAATGATACCTGCCAGCATACAGAATTGATGCATCGCTATTTACTGCAATTCTCCAAGTGTGTCTTAAATTATATCTAGGTGTATTTGCATTACCACCTCTTCCTAGATTAGAAATTGGACCCATTATTCCTCTTGTTAAATTATAAGAAACAAAAGCAGAATTTCTTCCCCATTTACCAACAGCAAATAAATAAACTTCACCACCTATTGTAGCTATATCCATTGACTGTACTCTCATATTGCTTGGATTTAAATAGAATCTACAGTCTGTTCCATCTTCAGACATTCCAATTATATCCCCTCTAAGAGGTCGTGAAGTAGATGTAAAAAAAACAATATCCTCGTTACTAATTGTTCCATCGTTAGTGCTCATATTTGCAACCAATCTAACCTTTGACCCAATTCTTGTTCTCGTATCTCTTGTAGTTGAAGCATATCCTGTGCCACCTCCAAATCCATAGCTAAGACCTGCCTCACAGGTGTCGCCCCATTGTCCTGTCCATCTTGCTGCATTATTACCAAATTCTCTATTTCTTGTTCCATCGGCGTCAAATTTTACTACTGCGAGGTTTCTTCTTTGTCCTGCAATAATAGCTCCATTAGTATCGTAAGTTACGCCTGTGACGCCAAAAACTGCATCACGATTATTGATTCTTCTGCTCATACTTGCTGAACTATCTATTAAAAATAAAATATTTGCAGGAACATCACCTTCTCCTGATCCTGGTGGCACCTGTTTAGCTTGAACTTGAACTTCTGAATATAAACTCAAAAAAAGAAAAGCAAATAAAAAATATTTCAAAATTTTCATCATAAATTATTCTCCAACCTCAACTATATCTTCCGAAAAAGTATAATTCACTAATTCTTCAGTTGTAATATCGAAAGTTTCAATAACTCCATCAACAATTCCATTGTTGTCTATCATTTTTGTATAAAATAATTTATTACCACCACTACTTATATCTTTATAACCTGTCCAATTTTTTTCTTTTGCCGCTTCGCCTATATTACCATAATAATGTTTCACAAATTTATAAATTTCGTTTTCTTGGGCTTCAAGATCCCATGTTTCTAATCTAATCCCTGCTATTTTTGATTCGAAGATAAAAACTTTTAATATCGTATTATCAAGTCCCATATCAGGACAGTAATCGGCAGTATTAGATTCGTACACTGCAGTTACACCGTCATCATAATCTTCTGGGAGATGGGCATCGATAAATTCTAAAATTTCTGAAGATTTTGAAAAATCTTCACCTAACTGAACATTTTTTAATGCATCACAAGAAAATGCACTTTTGTTAAATAAGACTAATGTCAAAATTAACACCATCGATTTTAGAAAATTTTTCATTTTTTTATTATAAAATGTCCTTGCTGTTTTTAAAGGTTCTTCCTTAAGTTTTATGTCTATTCTGGGCATTCTAATTTGATAATACAACAACAGTTTCTAATGGAACCAATATATCTGGATCTTCAAACTCACTAAGAGGGGTTTCCCTCGGCATCATATAACCACAACCGTGGATTTTATATGCTGTTCCAGAAGTTTGAACGTTTGTTGATGTTTTTTTTAAACTGGAACCGGCACCCCTGTATTCTGCTGGACCAATATTTGTTATAAAATATTCGTATCTAAATCTTTCCATATATACTTTTTCTCTTACAATATCTTCGGGTTTTGCCAAATCATCAAGGTTTGCATCTGTAAAAACAGCCTGAATTAAAGTTCCAAAATTTTTATTTACTTGATGTTCAGTTACCAAAAAACCAGTTCTGGCTATGTTTCTAAAGCTGTTAAAACAAGGCGTTACCGTAGCAGCAATTAAGTTTGTGGGTAAATCTCTCTTATCTGTGTTTCTTGCCAAACCTCCAACTGCTGCATTTGTAATATTTTCTACCATACTATCCCATTCTTCTTTTTCACCTTCCGTCATACCTGTGGGAACATCTGTAAATGCTGTATCAACATTCACCCAAGGTCCCATCATATTATTTATTATACTTTTCTCAGCTTCTAATAATGCGGTCTCAGCTACGTAAAAAGCTTGTTGGTATTCATCGCTTGAATTATTACTTTGATGATCCGTTGAAGAAATTACAATTAAAGCTCCTCCCATCAGTGACATTACCATAAGAAGAACAAGAGAAAGAATTAAAGCAAAGCCTTTTTCATTTTTATGCTTCATGATTTATGTTCCACTCCCAATATTTCTTGTATGAATTGTAACAACAACAGAGTCTCTTAAATATTTGTCGACAAATGCTTGCGTTCTGTCTCCAAGTGCTTTTACAAGTCTTGGCGTATCAGCTTTTGCATTAAATCTATAAAATTCTTTTTTCGATCTAAACGTTAACCTCACATCAACTGCTCTTATTTTGTAAAGATTTTCTCTAGCTGTAGTATCAGATCCTGGTTTTGGAAGTGGAGAAATTTTTCTTCCTGCTGCATCAAGTGGAATAAATTCCATATCGACTATATGATCACGAATTTTTTGTCCAACATAACATTCAGAACAATCGCTTACCCATGCTCCTGTTTCCTCATCTAAATTTTGAATCCAGCTTTGTACAGTTTTGTATGCAGCATACCTTGCATCTCCTCCCTCACTCAATGGTAGTGCATAGTAAGTGATTTTATATCTCTTATAAGGTTGATTTTCATTATTTTGATTAAAATCATCATAAACAATATGTATTCTATCACAGCACTTATCATCGTCGCTATGTTTAGGAGTTGGATCGCCTGTTGTTCCACTTATAGAAAAACCCAACGATACGTCTTTTTCTATTATTATAGGATCATGGCTCAAAGCAATAGTGGTATCTCCACCATTAAATTGTAAGTAACTTGTATTTGGAAAGTCTAGTGTATTTGTTCCAAGTCTATACTTAAACCCTGCCATTCTTATATCTCTCATCATCATTTCTACGATATCTCTTCCTGATCGGCTAATTTTTGCACGGTCTGTAACTTGAGAATAACTTCTGTTTACAACACTATAAGTAGTATACATTGCTGCCATCATAATTGAAGAAATCACAACACCGATAAGTATCTCAATTAAAGTAAAACCTAAAATATTTTTTAAATAATTTTTTTTCATTATTTTCTAATTTTGTAATCTGTTTGAAAATATAAAAATTTTCTTTTTTTACCGTCATTTAAATTAATTTGAACTCTACCAATGTACATTCCATCATCAGTAACTAAAGCGTCTTGAAAAGGGCATACACCAGGCCATCTACATATTTTGTAAACTTTCATTCTCTTTACATCGTTTTCTCCCCTGCATTTTAAATATCGATTTTGAGAAAATATTCTCATCCACTTTTCCTCTTTATTAGAAGGAGCATCAACAAATTCAGTTTCATAAATACTTTTAATTGTTCCATCATCTGTGGCGGTAGATGCACCACATGGTCCTGCTCTAAACTCTTCTTCTACTAAATGATCTGAAAATTTTCTTGCATCTGTTTTTTCTACACCTTCAACGGTGATGGTACCATCAATGCCAATAACAACATCCTGTGTGTTGGTGTTTACACCATAAATACTATCTTTATGACCAATAACATCTTCTGCCATCATACTTACCAGATAGTTAGCCTTGGTTCTCTCTCCTGAAGTATCAATTGATTGAACTGAATAATTTACCATTTGAAGAATTGCTATAAAGCCAATCCCTACTATTGCCGTTGATATAACGGCTTCTAA
Source organism: uncultured Pelagibacteraceae bacterium (assembly GCA_902607215.1). Lineage (GTDB taxonomy): Bacteria > Pseudomonadota > Alphaproteobacteria > Pelagibacterales > Pelagibacteraceae > Pelagibacter. The sequence goes on along the minus strand of CACLJJ010000007.1, from coordinate 12,708 downwards.
AATTGTTAATCCTAAAATATTTTTAATTTTTTTTGTCATTTAATTATTGTAGTACCCATTCTTCAGTTAATGAACTCCACTTATCTACGGTTACTTCTCCAAATCTCGTCCAATCAATTGAGTATACATTATCCACAACTACGGTTGGTTCTCCGCTACCTGCATCGATAGCACATGTTGGAACATCTGAAAGTTTTATACATAAAAACATTGTTTGATCTACACTGATATCTCCTCCTACGCCGCTTACAAAATTACCTGCTCCACTATACCATCTTGCATTTTTAGAAAAACATACAGCAGCTTCGCCTGAAAAATTACTAGCAAATTTATTTGAGTCTAGTTCGAGTTTTTGTACTTGACTTACCATATTGCTATCTGCTCCTCCATCGTCATCCCAATAAGTATCGCTTATAATATTACACCTTGTTGAAGGATCTGTATTCCAAACATGTGCGCCATTATTTATTTTTGAAACAAGCGTATCTGATTTCATTCCTTTCGATATAATAATTATATTATTTTCGTTAACATTTACATAAACTTGAACAAATGCGTATAATCCTCTTTGAACTTGTGCGTTTATTCCTAAAATTAAACTTTTTATCTTTAAAGAAGCATCTCTAATTTCTCTCTTTTTTTTCCAATCAGAAAATTTAGGATATGCTACGGCAGAAATAATTCCTACTATAAGAATAACAGCAATAAGTTCGATTATGTTAAAACCTTTAATGTTCTTTTCCAGCGCTCGCATCTATTTTACCTGCTTTAACAAGTTCCTCTAATGACTTTGTCATAGTTATCATACCATCTTTAACTGCAGTCTGCATGATGCTTGGAATTTGATGAATTTTAGATTCTCTTATCAGATTTTGAATAGGAGCAGTACACTTCATCACTTCAAAAGCACCAACACGACCTTGGCCGTCTTTTGTTTTTAACAATCTTTGTGTAACTACCATTTTTAAAGATGTTGAAATTTGTGCACGTATCTGTGCTTGTTGTTCAGGTGGAAATACATCTATAATTCTATTTATTGTACTCGGAGCACCACTTGTATGTAGTGTTCCAAAAACTAAGTGTCCTGTCTCAGCTGCCGTTAATGCAAGTCCGACTGTTTCTAAATCTCGCATCTCTCCAACAAGGATTACATCTGGGTCTTCCCTTAGTGCGGCTTTTAAAGCACTTGCGAAAGTCTTTGTTTGTTTTCCAACTTCCCTATGAGATACAATACTCTTTATATCTTTATGTATGAACTCTACTGGATCTTCAACTGTAATTATGTTTGAAGTTCTTGTTTTATTTATCTCATTAACAATTGCTGCAAGTGTTGTTGATTTTCCAGAACCTGTTGGTCCTGTTACTAAAACTAATCCTTTGTGCATATCAATAATATCATAAAGAACTTGCGGTAAATCAAATTGTGACATTTCAGGCATTACAGTTTCTACTCTTCTAAGAACGGCCGCCGGACCCCTAATAGTTTTATAAAAATTTGCTCTAAATCTTAATCCGGCTATTGTTACTGCAGAGTCTAGTTCATGAGTCTCTTGAAATCTTTTAGTTTCTATCTCATTGCAATTTGTAGAAATAAGATCTTGAATATCTTGTGTCTTAACAACAACTTCTTTTACTTTAAATATTTCTCCAGTTTGTCTATAAGCAAGAGGTGAGCCAGATCTAATATGGAAATCTGAAATCTTTTTATTATTTTTTGCTAGTTCTTCTAATTTTTCAAACATTTTATTTTTTTATAATAGCCTCTAAAAAACAAACTATAAACATCAGAATCAGGGCAAAATAGCTAACAAGATATTCATTTTTCTTTAAAAATTAAGCAAATACCGTTATTGCAAAATCTTTTTCCTGTAGGTTGAGGGCCATCATCAAAAATATGACCATGATGACCACCACATATTTTGCAATGATATTCTGTTCTTGCGTATCCCAAGTGATGATCAACTTTTGTCTCAAAAACATTTGGCAAAGACTCAAAAAAAGATGGCCAGCCTGATCCACTTTCATATTTTGATTTTGAATCAAAAAGTTTTGTATCACAATTTACACAATGATAACTGCCCTCTCTTTTTTCATTATTCAATTTACTAGACCCAGGTGGTTCTGTTCCTTCATCAAATAGAACTAATTTTTGTTCAGCAGTTAAATTTGAATTTTTTTCTTTCATTTATTATTCGATAATTCTTTTAGGTTTGCCCAAAACACACGCTTCAAGATTTTCAATCATTTGAGAATAAAATATAGAATAGTTTTCCGCTGTTACATAACCAATATGAGGTAGTAATAATGCATTTGGAACAAATCTCAGTTTATGATCAGATGGTAAAGGTTCTTTTTCATAAACATCAATTCCTGCACCAGCAATAACATTTGTTGAAAGTGCAATTATTAAATCATCTTCATTAACAATTGAGCCTCTTGATGTATTTATTAAAAAAGCAGTTTTCTTCATTATATCAAACTCTTTTAGGGTAAAACAATTTTTATACCGTTCTCCTCCTTGAACATGTATAGAAATAAAATCTGAATTTTGAATTAGATCTTGTTTTGAAGATGGCAATACATCAAGTTCTTTACATTTATTTAAATCTAGATTTTCACTCCAGGCCATAACTTGCATACCAAAAGCTTTTCCAATTTTCGCAACTTGAGAACCAACTTTACCAAGTCCAATTAAACCTAAAATTTTTCCTTTTAGTTCAGCTCCAATAGTTGTCTGCCAATATCCTTGAAACATATTATCTATTTCGAGCTTTATATTTCTTGCTAAACCTAAAATTAATGCCCAAGTCAATTCACAGTTTGGGTTAGCATTAATTTCAGTGCCTGAAACTATTATTTTTCTTTTTTTTGCAGCATTAAGATCTATCGCTTTATTTCTCATACCACTTGTTATTATAAATTTTAATTTTTTGAGATTATTTATTAAATTTTTGGTAATTGCTGTTCTCTCTCTCATTATTAACAAAGCTTCAAAATTTTTTAGATTTTCAATAGCCTCTCCCTCGTTTTGAAAAGATTCACTAAATACTTTGATTTCATATTTTCCAGATAATTTTTTTAAATCTACAAACTGATGAGATATGTTTTGATAATCGTCTAAGATAGCTACTTTAAGCATTTGTCGATTTTCTATTAGATAAAATTATTCCAGATAATATAAAAATTGCCCCTAAGAAATGATATAACATAAATTTTTCTTTAAAAATAATTATGGCCATAAATGCACTTAGTATGGGCATTAAATGAAGAAAGACTCCTGATCTATTTGGTCCTATCAAGGATATTCCTTTAATCCAACAAATAAAAGATGCAAGACCTGGAAATAAAACTACATAAATTAGTACAAGTATAAAAGTTTTGTTAAGATTAATTTTAAATCCAAGGTTATATTCTATAATATAAATTGGTATTAAAAAAATCAGCCCAAAGGTAATAATAACTTCAAGTAATGATAGTTGTGATAGTTTATGCTTTTTTTTTTTTAACAAAGCAGAGTATGTCGCCCATGATAGCATCGCAATGACCATTGTTAAGTCTCCTTTGTTAAAATCTAAGTTTAATAACAATTCAAAATTTGCCTTAGTTATAATTAGCATGACTCCAACAAAAGAACAAATAACTCCAAAAATTTGAAAAATATTTGTTTTTTCAATTTTTAAAATTGATGAAATAAACATAATCATTACTGGAATCGTTGATATCATTAAAACTCCACTAATAACTTGCGTAAAATTCAATGAGTAATAAACAATAGAATTAAATATTGTAACACTAGTAATGCCTAATAAAATATAAAACTTATAATTTTCTAAAATATAATTTTTTTTTGATATAATTTCCTCAAATGTGAAAGGCAAAAGTATTAGCCAGGCAAAAAACCATCTATAAAAATTTAATGAAAAAGGAGGTATTTGATGATAACTTGCATATTTTCCAACAATAAAATTACCTGCCCAGAAAAGAACTGCTAAAAATAGAAATAAATATGCAAAATTTATTTTAAAATTCACTTAACTAAACCTTAAAGAACTATATGGATCTAAAGCCAAATTTGTTTTTTCATTAGATATCATTTTTGAAATTATCTTCCCTGATATTGCTCCTAATGTCCATCCTAAATGATGATGTCCAAAAGAGTAAAATACATTTTTATAATTTTTAGAAGGTCCAATAACTGGCAAATAGTCTGGTAGTGTTGGTCTAAAGCCTAGCCATTCATCTTCATGTTCTGGTAATCCATCTAACAAAAATTTTGCACTATTAATTAAATTTTTTATTCTACTTTTGGTTAACTGGTTTTCTAATCCACCAAATTCTACCGTTCCCACTACTCTTAATCCTTGTTCCATAGGTGTCATTCCAAAACCTCTATTCTGAAATACAACTGGTCTTGAAATTAAATGATCACAACCTTTAAAATGGATATGATAACCTCTTTCAGTATCCAAAGGTATGCTTTCATGAAGTTTGTCAGTTAATTTCTTTGAAAAAGCACCACAAGCAATTACGAGTTTGTCAAAAACAAATCTTTGAGTTTCAGATCTTATAACAGGGTTATCGCCATCAAAATTTAAATTTTGAATATTTAATTTTAAAAACTTTCCACCTTTTTTTACAAAATTTTCAAATAATTTTAACCAAATTTTTCCTGGATCTTTTGCGTGTCTAGCTTTTTTATAAAAAACTCCAGCATGATAAATTTTTTTAATATTTGGCTCCAAATCATGAATTTCTTTTTTGTTAAGCAGTTGTTGCTCTGCCCCTATTTCATCTCTAATTTTAATTTCTAATTCTCTACTTTTGAGATTTTGATCGTTCCAAATGTACATAATGCCTTTATTTTCTACTAGTCCAGATAAATCAATTTCCTCAAATAACTCGTCATATGCTGGCAAAGCTAAATCCAATATTTGGTGCATATATTTAGCGGTATGCATCATATTTTTTTTACTACAATTTTTTATAAATTTTAAAAACCAAGGAATCATTTTTGGAACGTAATTCCATTTTAAGGCCAATGGTCCAGTAGAACTTAAAAGCATAGCAGGAATATCTGATAAAATATCTGGTCTATTTAAAGGAATAGAAGCATAAGGTGAAAAATGTCCTGCATTTCCATATGAAGCTGTGAAGCTACCGGGCTCTTCTCTATCAAACAAGGTTATTTCGTAACCTTTTTTTTGAAGAAAGAGAGCACTACAAACTCCTTGGATGCCCGCTCCTATAATTCCAATACGAATTTTTTTCATTTTAAATCAACATATAATTAATTTTAATTCTTGGCTATCGCGACAAAATAATCAAATTACGATATTTAGTTGATAATTTGTTTATGATGAATTTTAGTACTCATAACAATGCTTAGTCCAATCATTGTTGCAAGCATTGATGATCCGCCATAAGACATAATAGGAAGTGGAGAGCCAACTATAGGTAGTAAACCTAATACCATGCTCATATTTACAGTCACATATATAAAAATAGCTGAGCCAAATCCATAACAGAAAAGTTTTCCGAAATAACTTCTTGATATTGAGCCAATTTTAATAATTCTATAAATCAATATTGCATAAACTATTAATAAAAAAACTGAACCAATAAATCCATGTTCCTCTGAAAATAACGTGAATATAAAATCTGTATGCTTTTCAGGTAAAAATTCTAAATAACTCTGAGTTCCTTTTAAAAAACCTTTGCCCATTAATCCTCCAGACCCTACGGCAATTTTTGATTGTATAATTTGATAGCCAGAGCCCAAAGGATCTCTGTCAGGATTAAAAAAACTTAAAACTCTTATTTTTTGATATGGTTTTAAAAAAGAAATTATGAATGGTAATGAAATTAATAAAGCTAAACTTGAGTAAACAAAATATTTTATATTTAAACCTGCTAACCACAAAACAACAATACCGCTCATTCCAATCAATATTGATGTACCAAGATCTGGTTGGCTCAATACCAGAACAATAGGCATAATTAAAATCACAACTGAAATAATCATGTTTTTAAAACTGCCGATGCTAGTAATTTGTGTTCTATGAAAATATCTTGCAAAAAAAACTATGATGGCAATTTTCATAAGTTCAGAAGGTTGTAAGTTAATAAAATATAAATTAATCCATCTTTGTGATCCAGACGCGCTAACACCATGTAGAGAAGCCCAAATTAAAAAGCCTAAAACTATTGTATAAAAAAGGTAAGCTGTTGAGTGCCAAAATCTTAGATTTATAAACGATAAGAAAATCATCATAGTAAAAAAAACTACAAATCTTATAAAATGACTTTTTGAATGATATAAAAATTCACCGCCATCAGTAGAATACATGGATAAGTTGCTTATAAAACCTAAAATCAAAATACATAACAAAAGTATGTAGTCAAAAGATCTTAGTTTTTGAAAAAAAGTAAATTGGTCTGTATATGGTGATTGTTTTAACATTTAAATTTCTATTAAATTATTTTTTCTAATTTTTTCTCTTCCCTCATGACGATCAATAACTTTTTTAATTAATTTCTTTGCTAATGGTGCTGCTACAGAACTTCCTGAACCACCGTGCTCAACAAAAACACTAAGGGCATATCTTGGGTTTTTGTAAGGACCAAAAGCAATATACCATGCATGATCTCTTTCCTCGTAAGGTATTTGTGCAATATCTAAATCTAACTCTCTCTGTAATTCTGTAATTTTTTTAACCTGAGCAGTACCAGTTTTTCCAGCAAACTGATATTTTGGATCATCTATTCTAGAACTGTAAGAAGTTCCGCCCCACTCGTTTGTAGAAGCAAACATTGCATCTAATACAAATTTTACATTTTCCTGATTTCTAAATAATTTATTATATTTTTTTTCGTCTGGCTTAAAAAATTTTTCAGCAGTTCTAATAATTGATGAGTCATTTTTCTCAACAGTATTTAGGCTTTCAAGCATTTTATATTTTATTTTTTCAAAACTATCTTGTTTTTTATTTACTGTTATTTTAGGAAAAATTTTAAATCCACCATTTGCAAGCTGGGCTGTCATCATGCATAATTGCAATGGGGTAGTTAGAATATAGCCTTGTCCAATGCCAGTTATTAAAGTTTCACCTAAAACCCATCCTCTGCCTAAATTATCTTTTTTCCATTTAGTCGATGGAACTAAACCTTTTTTTTCCTCAAAATAATAATTACTGAGAACTTTATTACCTAAACCAAATCTAGTTGCAGTTACATTAAGTCTGTCTACTCCAAGTCTTCTTGACATTTCATAAAAATAAGAATCACAGGAACGTTTAATTGCAGTTCTTAAATCTACAACTCCATGACCTTTTTCCTTCCAGCAATGATAAGTTTGTCCATACATTTCAATTTTTCCAGTGCATCGAACTTTAAAATTTGGAGAAATCACATTATTTTCTAAAGCTGACAAAGCTACAATTGGTTTAATTGTTGAGCCGGGTGAATATAAACCAGATATTGTTTTATTTATTAGTGGTTTTAAAGGATTTTCTCTAATTGATTTCCAATCTTTAACACTTACACCATAAAGAAATAAATTAGGATCAAATGAAGGTGATGAGTGCATTGCAATAATTTCACCTGTAAAAATATCCATAACACTTATCGAGCCAGCTTTGTCACCTAATAACTCATTGCAAAATTTTTGAATTTCGGTATCTACAGTTAATCTAATCTTTTTGCCTTTTTGCCCTTCTTTAAAATCTACTTGATTTATTCTTTTGCCATAAGCATTCACTTCATATCTTTGCACACCATTTGTGCCAATAAGGTCATTTTCAAAAGTTTTTTCTAATCCTGATTTGCCAACTCTTAGTCCTGGCACATGTTTATTTTTTATATTTTCATTATTAATTAAATCTTCTTTACTTGCTTGAGCAACATATCCTAATAAATGGGTATAATTTTCCTTATATGGATAGCTTCTTGCAACTGATAAAACAGGTTTTGCTCCAGATAGTTCGTGTAAATAAAAATTAACTTTAGAAAATTGATCCCAACTTAAATTTTCAGAAATTATTAAAGTTTCCCATGGTTTTTGTTGGTTCTTTCTTTTTATTATTTTTGAAAATTTATTATCAGACAAGGGTAAAATGGCTTTCAATCTTACCATCAAATATTTAAAATCTTCAACTTGCTCAGGAACAACATGAAGCTGATATGCTTTTGTATTACCAGCTATAACTTTGCCAAAATAGTCTTCGAATTCTCCTCTTACGGGTGGTAATCGCCATTCTCTTAATCTGTTTTTATCTGAAAGGGTAAGATATTTTTTGTTTTCACTAATCTGCAAACTGAATAGTTTTGTTAAAATACCAGCAAAAACAATTCCTTTTGCAACAGATAAAATAAAAATTCTTCTATTAACGGTATTGTATTTTCTAACATTAGATTCCCCACTACTAAACATTTACAACTCCAAAAACTATTCTCTGATAATAGTCAAATAAGTTGCTAAAAATTACATAGAGCAAAAAAGTAAATAAAATATTTACCAGAATGTCTACATATATAATTTGAATATGAAAAAACAAACTCACAACTACATATATAACCGAATTAACAACAAGAATTGTAAATCCAAAGAAAAACCAATCTTTAACTAGGCTTGGACGTAAAGTAATATTTCTTAAATATGCTGAAAAACCACATATTAATAAATAGGCCAATGCACTGACGCCAATTGGCATGCCCACTACGACATCATTAAATAGGCCGCTCAAAAAAATCAAACCATAGCCAATGCTACCTGATCTTTTTAAACTCCAATAATAAATTAATATAAATGGAAAATTAAATGAAAAATATTTTAGATTTAAATAATTTAAATCGAACTCATTTAATACGGATACGATTAGTAAAATAATGGGAGCCTTTTCTAAAATTATTCTAAAATAATTAAGTCTACCTATTTCGCTCATTAATTTTCTTCCTTTTTAAATGAAATTAGTTTTACAAATCTTAATTGTAAAAAATCTGAGAAAAAATTTACATTTAACTCTGCGCTACCAGGTTTTTTTTCAATTTTTCCCACAGGTATTCCAGATTTAAAGATATTTCCAGACCCAGAAGTAAAAACTCTACTATCATTTTCTATGATATTTTCGTCTTTAATATACTGAATGGTTCCGTAATCTTTCCCTGTTCCAGATAAAATCGATTGAAGATTACTAGGCATAATATCTACTGGAATTTTACTATTTAAATCGGACAAGAGTAGTACTCTTGAAGTCGAGTATGTAACTTCAACTATTTTGCCAACCAGATAACCATCGTCCAGAACCGCCATTCCCATTGAAACTTTATCTCTACTGCCTTTGTTAACAATTACTGACTTTAGGAAAGGACTTTGTCTATCTATTAAAACTTTTGCAAGAATTTCGTCAGAAAAATAATCTAAATCATCAATTGTCGATTTAAGTCTTTCATTTTCTGATAAGATAAATTCTATATTATAGTTTTTAGATAATTGATCTTTAAGATCCTTTTTTAATTGAATATTTTCATTATAAACAAAAAAATGATTTTTAGTTTTTTCATAAAAATTTTTAGTTAAGTTTTCTGGTATAGATACTATAAAGCTAGATCTATAAGCTATTTCTTTTAATGAAATTTTTAAATAACTAACAGCTTTAAAATTAAATTTTTCAAAGGCTAATATGATTAAAGCTAATAAAATTAATGCAATAAGAGAAAATTTTTGTTTGTTTTCTTTCTTTAAGAAAGCCGAACGAATTGCAATTACAAAATCATCTCTACTAGCTTGCATCTTCTCAAATTAGTACTCCGAAAGCATTGAATTGAAGGTTTCTTCCTGATCTAAAGCTTTTCCAGTTCCTATTGCCACACAAGCTAGAGGATCATCTGCAATATGAACAGGTAATCCTGTTTCTTTAGATAATCTTTTATCAATATTTTTTAGTAATGCACCACCACCAGTTAATGTTAAACCCATATCAACCAAATCTGCTGATAACTCTGGTGGAGTATTCTCTAATGCATCTTTAATTCCGTTTATCATTTCTCTTAAAATTGGATTTAATGCTTCTACAGTATCCTCCTCATTAATATTAACTTCTTTAGGAGTTCCAGATCTTAAGTCTCTACCCTTAACGGCATAGGTATTATTATTTGTTGCAATCGCAGTTCCAATTTCTTTTTTTATTTTTTCAGCAGAGCTATCACCGATCATCAAATTATATTCTTTTCTCATGTAGTTTATTAAAGCATGATCCATAGAATCTCCTGCTATTCTCAAAGAATTAGAGTAAACAACTCCACCCAATGACATGACGGCTATCTCAGTTGTTCCGCCACCTATATCAATTACCATAGAGCCAGTTGCCTCAGAGATGGGAAGGTTAGCGCCAATTGCTGCAGCGATAGGTTCCTCAATTAATTGAACTCTTCTAGCACCTGCTGCAAGAGCGCTATCTTGTATCGCTTTTCTTTCAACTGGTGTTGATCCAGTTGGAATACAAATCAAAATTCTTGGGTTAGCAAAAGAACTTCTCTTATGCACTTTTTTAATAAAATGCTTAATCATTTCTTCTGTAACTATAAAATCTGAAATAACACCATCTCTTAATGGTCTAATAGCTTGGATGTTTCCAGGAGTTCTGCCTAACATGGTTTTAGCTTCATCTCCGACTGCTAAAACAGATTTTTTGCCTTTATTATCTACTACTGCTACTACCGAAGGTTCATTAAGCACCACACCTTTTCCTTTTAATACAACTAGTGTATTTGAAGTTCCTAGATCGATTGCCATATCTTGGCTCCACATCGAAGTTAATTTATCTATAACACCCATAATTATATTCCTTTCATTTTTTTAGATTCATAATTCTTTTGATTTCCCAAGCTTTCCGGAGCAGTTTTGTTTCTTTTTATAATCATTTTGTTCAAAGCGTTTATATAGGCATTTGCTGAGGCAACCAAAGTATCAGTATCTGCCGCTTGTCCAACAGTTGTTTTGCCATTTTCATCAATTCGAACACTTACTGTAGCCTGAGCATCAGTTCCTTCTGTAACAGCATGAACTTGATAAAGCTGTAAATTTACATCGTGAGGATAAAGTTTCTTTATACATTTAAATGTAGCATCAACAGGACCATCGCCAATTTCTATTGCATTTTTAACATCTCCATATACATCTAAAGTCATCTCTGCTCTTTGAGGTTCTCCAGTTCCTGCAAAAACTTTCAAAGATTTTAAACTTAATGCATTAATTTTATTATCAGTGATTAAACTATCATCTACAAGTGCTAGAATATCTTCATCATAAACGTGTTTCTTTTTATCTGCTAAAACCTTAAACTTACCAAAAGCATTTTCTATTACATCATCGGTTACATCAACATAGCCTAAGCTGGTTAATTTATCTTTAAAAGCATGTCTTCCAGAGTGTTTGCCCATAACTAATGAAGTTTGTTTAACCCCAACACTTTCGGGAGTCATGATTTCGTAAGTATTTCTATTTTTAAGCATTCCATCTTGGTGGATTCCAGCTTCATGAGCAAAAGCATTTTTTCCAACTATAGCTTTATTAAACTGAACAGGAAATCCTGTCGCATTAGAAACTATTTTTGAAGCTTTGCTAAGAAGTGTAGTGTTAATTCCTGTCTCGTAAGGCATCAGATCATTTCTTGTTTTCATTGCCATTACAACTTCTTCAAGTGCTGCATTACCAGCTCTTTCGCCAATACCATTAATAGTACATTCTATTTGTCTTGCACCCGCCTGAACTCCGGCTAGTGAATTTGCAACTGCTAAACCTAAATCATTGTGACAATGTGTTGATAATATTGCTTTATCAATATTTGGTACTTTATTTAACAATGTTTGAATAATTTTTGTAAATTCAGATGGTACCGTGTACCCAACGGTATCAGGTATATTTATTGTCTTTGCACCACATTTAATTGCAAGCTCAACTGTCTTGCACATATAATCCATATCTGTTCTTGTTCCATCTTCACAAGACCATTCAACGTCATCAGTAAATTTTCTTGCATAGGTAACATGCTCTTTGATAGATTCGTAAACTTCTTCTGGAGACTTATTTAATTTATGTTTCATGTGTAGTGGGCTTGTTGAGATAAAAGTGTGAATTCTAAATCTTGGTGCATGTTTTAAAGCTTCATAACATCTGTCTATATCTTTTTTTGAATGTCTAGAAAGACCAGCGGGAATAGAATTTTTTAGAACTTTGCTTACCTCGGTTACTGCTTCAAAATCTCCAGGCGATGCTATTGGAAAACCAGCTTCAATAATATCAATCCCAAGTTCATCAAATACTCTTGCGATTTGAATTTTTTCTTCCAAGCTCATTGATGCACCTGGCGATTGCTCGCCATCTCGCATCGTTGTGTCAAAAATATAAACTCTTTCTTTATTTGCCATTTTTTTTAAAAATTCCGGACTGAATAATACAATCTATAATATATATTGCAAAATATTTATTAAATATTGATTAAAAAAATCAACAAATGAATAATATTTGCATTTTATAGGTAATTATACTGCTTTAATTTTTTAAAATTTTTGTCTAATTTTTTATTACTATTTAAAAAATACTTTTTAATCAAATCTACTTCAGTCTTATTTAAAGATATGATCTCTTTATTTTTTTTCACAACTTTGATTAAACTATTAATTTTTCTTAATGGAGAAGTAAATATTTCACCA
>CACLJJ010000006.1 GCA_902607215.1 uncultured Pelagibacteraceae bacterium | reverse complement strand
TATCTACCGATAGGATATCTCCAAAAAAAATAATTAATTGGTTCGGTAAAAAAGAACCCTTCAGCGGTTATGGAAAATTAATTCTAGGTGAAAGTCACATAATCAATGGAAACAATGAATTGGGTATTAAATTAATAAAAGAAGGCTGGATTACTGCACAACTTAGTAGATCTGATATGAAATTTTTTAGAAAGAGATTTAAAAAATATCTTACATCAAAAGACTATATTAAAAGGGCAGATTATTTAGCTTGGGAAAACAAATATTGGGATTTAAAAAGAATGTTAAGATATTTACCAAAAGACTATCAACGTTTATATACAGCGAGACAAATTTTAATGAGTAAATCGTATGGAGTTGATAAGGCCATAGCTAATGTTCCAGAAAAATTTAAAAATGATGCAGGCTTAAATTATGATCGTTTGAAATGGAGAAGAAAAAGAGGAAGAGTCGATAGTTCTTTAGAAATTTTGCTTAAAATCAAAAACACAAATGAATACATGGTAAGACCAGACAAATGGTGGAAAGAACGCGAGATAATATCAAGAGCACTTATATACAAAAAAAAATATGAACTTGCATATAAAATAGCGAGTAAACATGGTCTTAAAGACGGACCTGAATATGCTGCGGCTGAATGGATGAGTGGATGGATTTCTCTAAGCTTTTTAAATGATCCAATTTTAGCAAAAGATCATTTTGAAAATTTTTATAACAATGTTGGATATCCAATAAGTTTATCAAGAGGAGCTTATTGGTTAGGAAGATCCTATGATAAAATCAACAAAACTTTAGCCAACAAATGGTATGAAGAGGCTACAAAATTCCTTTCAACTTATTATGGTCAATTAGCTCATTTAAAATTATATCCTAATAAACTATTTGAACTTCCTGAGCAATCCAAAGTAGATAAAAAATTTAAAAAGAATTTCTATGAAAATGATTTAGTAAAAATTATTTTATTACTGGATGAACTTGATAAAGATAAATATGCCAAACATATACTAAGACATTTAGCAACAAGTAACATCTCTGAAGGAAGTGAAATATTGGCTGCTGAATTGGCAACCACCATATCAAGATATGATTTTGCTATTCAAATAGCAAAATTAGCTTCTTATGAAAAAAGATTTCACAACAATTTTAATTATCCTTTAATAAGTACACCAAAATTTATTAATGGAAGGAAAATTCCCGAGTCATCTTTAATTTTATCTATTATTAGACAAGAAAGTGAATTTGATATGACTGCACATAGTCACGCTGGAGCAAAAGGTTTAATGCAATTAATGCCTTATACCGCAAAAATTGTAGCAAAACAGGCCAAGCTTCCATATTCAAAATCTAGATTAACCTCTAATCCAGAATATAATATTAATTTAGGATCACACTACATTGCTGGATTAATCTTAGAATACGATGGTTCATACCCGTTTGCTATTGCCGCTTATAATGCTGGTCCAAAAAGAGTAAAATATTGGAAAAAAATAAATAAAAACCCTCAAAAAAAACAAATTAATTATGTGGATTGGATTGAGATGATTAAATTTAGAGAAACTAGGAATTATGTGCAAAGAGTTTTAGAAAATTACAATGTCTACAGATATATGATTGAAAAAAAACCAATAAAAATGAAAAATTTCTTTAAAGACGACCCACTTTATTAATGGCGGAAAGGGAGGGATTCGAACCCTCGGTACATCTTACGACGCACGACGAGTTAGCAACCCGTTGGTTTAAACCAGCTCACCCACCTTTCCGTTGATTACTGTGTAACTTGAAATCATTGAATATTCAATATTAATCAAGTATTTTCACTCAAATTATGAAAAATAAATATTCAATATTTTCTCTTATTAAGAATGCTTTTAGTTATCATGAAAATTGGCAAAGAGCATGGAGAGATCCAGAGCCTAAAAAAGAATACGATGCAATAATTGTTGGTGGTGGAGGACATGGATTAGCTACAGCGTTCTATTTAGCAAAAAAGCACAACATGACAAATATTGCTGTAGTTGAAAAAGGCTGGATAGGAGGTGGTAACACAGGAAGAAATACTACTATAATAAGATCAAATTATTTGTGGGATGCTAGCGCTGGATTATACGACCATGCACTAAAAATTTGGGAAGGATTATCACAAGAACTTAATTATAATATAATGTTTAGTCAAAGAGGAGTTATGAACTTGGCTCACAACCTTCAAGATGTAAGAGATTTAAAAAGAAGAACTCATGCAAATAGATTAAACGGTATAGATGCTGTTTGGTTAAATACTAAAGAAGTTAAAAGTTTTTGCCCAATAATTAACACATCTCCCGGCATTAGATATCCAGTCTTGGGAGGAACTTTACAAAGAAGAGCTGGAACAGCAAGACATGATGCTGTTGCTTGGGGATATGCAAGAGGAGCTGATTCTATGGGTGTTGATATTATTCAAAATTGTGAAGTTAAAGGAATAAAAAGAAATGGAGATAGTGTAGAGGGTATAGAAACAACAAAAGGATTTATAAAAACAAAAAAAATTGGTGTTGTTGCTGCAGGACATTCAAGTGTCATCGCTAACATGATAGATATAAAATTACCCTTAGAAAGTAAACCTTTACAAGCTTTAGTATCAGAACCTGTCAAACCAATTATAGATACAGTAGTTATGTCTAATGCTGTTCATGCTTATATAAGTCAATCAGATAAAGGTGAATTGGTTATAGGCGCTGGAACAGATGCTTATATTTCATATACACAAAGAGGAAGTCACGATGTTATTGAAGGAACTTTAAAAGCAATATTAGAGCTCTACCCTATTTTCAGCAGAATGAAAATGTTAAGACAATGGGGGGGGATAGTAGATATTTGTCCGGATGCAAGTCCAATTATTAGCAAAACTCATATTAAAGGATTATATTTTAATTGTGGTTGGGGTACTGGTGGTTTTAAAGCTACACCAGGTTCAGGTGATTTATTTGCACATACAATTGCAAATGACGAACCTCATAAATTAAATGCTGCATTTAATATCAATAGATTTGTTAGTGGTGATCTTGTTGACGAGCATGGAGCAGCTGCTGTAGCACACTAATGTTTTTAATTAATTGTCCATATTGCGGTGAAAGAGATCAAAGTGAATTTTCTTCGGGAGGAGAGGCCCATATTGTGAGACCTAAACAACCAACAAAATTAAGTGATGATCAATGGGCAGAATATTTATTTATGAGAAAAAATATTAAAGGAGTTCAGTTTGAAAGATGGAATCATGCACATGGTTGTAGAAAGTGGTTCAATATGGTCAGAGATACATCAAATGATAAAATTCATGCTGTCTATAAAATGGCTGAAAAACCACCGGTAAAATAAATATGTCTTCAGATCTAAGAGTAAATAATAATAAATTTATTGATCAAACAAATCAAATATCATTTAAATTTAATGATCAAATTTTATATGGATTTAAGGGTGATACTTTAGCATCAGCTTTACTAGCCAACAATATTCATCTTGTTGGAAGAAGTTTTAAATATCACCGTCCAAGAGGAATTATGACATGTGGTTCAGAAGAACCTAATGCTATTGTTCAAATAGGAAATGACCCCTCTTTAACTGAACCTAATGTAAGAGCTACAGAAATTGAATTGTATGAAGGTTTAGAAGCATCTAGTCAGAATTGTTGGCCAAGTGTTAACTTTGATATAGGGGGAATAAATAATTTTTTCTCCCCTTTTATACCAGCAGGATTTTATTACAAAACATTTATGTGGCCAGCCAGCTTTTGGGAAAAGTATGAATACTTTATCAGAAAGTCAGCTGGATTAGGAAAATCTCCAACAAAACCAGATCAAGATGTTTACGATCATAGATATTTACATTGTGATGTTTTGGTTATTGGAGGGGGAATATCAGGAATTATTGCAGCTAAAATGGCTGCTCAAAAAAATCTAAATACTGTTTTATTAGACGATAAAAATAGTTTGGGCGGATTTACAATTTTTCAAAACAATGAAAATTTTAAAATAAATAATGAAAATTCTAATTTATGGCTTAAAAAAGAAATTGAAACTTTAAATTCATTTAAAAATTTAACAGTAAAAACAAGAACAAGTTTAGCAGCTTATCACAGTTATAATTATCTTCTTGCTAAAGAAAATTTAACTGATCATTTAAGCTTAAATGAAAGGAAAGATAAAATTCGTCAAAGACTTTGGAAAATAAGAGCAAAAAAAGTAATTATCGCTACAGGTGCAATAGAAAGACCATTAATTTTTAATAATAATGATAGACCAGGAATTATTCTTTCATCATCTATTAAAAAATACATAGATTATTACGGTGTAAAATGTGGTCAAAAAATATCTTTATTTGCAAATAATGACTCTGTATATGAAACAGCTATTTCATTAAATAATAGTGGTGTTAGTGTTAATTCAGTAATTGATATAAGAGATAAATCTAATTCATCAATTGCTAAACAAGCAGAAAAGTTGGGAATAAAAATATATTGGAAACATATTGTGGTAAATACCCATGGTTATAAAAAAATTAACTCCATCGAATTAATGAAATTGTCTGATAATGGATCTGGTGTAGTTGGAAATAAAATAAATTTTGAATGTGATTGTTTAGGTATTTCTGGTGGTTGGACGCCAATGGTTCATTTATTCACTCAATCAGGTGGGAAATTAAAATTTAGAGAAATAGATAATACATTTATACCTGATAACGCTCCATCAGATCAAATAAGTGTTGGATCTTGTAATGGAGATTTTGAATTAGATGACATTGTTAAAAATACAAATAAATCAGTTAAAGAATTTTTAAATACAGATAATTCTGAGTTTGATAATTTAAAAGTAATTTGTTCAAAAGAAGTTGATAAAAAAAATATTTGGTTACTTCCATCGGATAAACCATTGGGTAAAACTAAACCATTTCTTGATTTTCAAAATGACTCTACTGCAAAAGATGTAAAATTAGCTTTAAGGGAAGGATTCAAATCAATTGAACATGTTAAAAGATACACAACAACTGGAATGGGTACAGATCAGGGGAAATTATCAAATATGCATGCACTAGGAATTGTTGCTGAAACTGCTGGAGTTAAAATGGGTGAATTAGGAACCACTACATTTAGACCACCCTATACACCATTAACTTTTGGTGCCATTGTTGGAAGAAATGTAGGAGAGTTTTTTGATATTATTAGAAGAACACCAATTCATGATTGGCATGTTGAGCATAAAGCAGAATTTGAAAACGTAGGTCAATGGAAAAGAGCTTGGTATTACCCTAAAGAAAATGAAAATATGCATCAAGCT
Organism: uncultured Pelagibacteraceae bacterium; assembly: GCA_902607215.1. Lineage (GTDB taxonomy): Bacteria > Pseudomonadota > Alphaproteobacteria > Pelagibacterales > Pelagibacteraceae > Pelagibacter. Next base: position 34,958 of record CACLJJ010000006.1, on the reverse strand, counting down.
GTTCAAAGAGAAAGTAAAGCAGCAAGAGATAGTGCTGGGATATTGGATGCATCAACACTAGGAAAAATTGATATTCAAGGTACTGATGTTTCCGAATTTTTAAACAGAATATATACAAATGCTTGGTCAAAATTAGAAATAGGCAAATGCAGATACGGACTTATGCTAAATGAAGATGGTATGGTCTATGATGATGGTGTTACGACTAGATTAGGAGAAAATCATTATATAATGACTACTACTACTGGAGGTGCAGCTAATGTACTTTCAAAATTAGAAGATTATCTACAAACAGAGTGGCCTGAACTAGATGTTTATTTAACCTCAGTTACTGATCATTATGCAACAGTAAGCATTTGTGGACCTAGCTCTAAAAAAATTATTTCTAAAGTAATTCCAGGATTAGATTTATCAGATAATAAATTTCCACATATGTCCTTTAAAAATGTGATGATTGATAAAATTAAATGCAGAGTTATGAGAATTAGTTTCACAGGAGAACTTAGTTATGAAATTAATGTACAATCTAACTTTGGTAAATCTGTTTGGGAAAAATGCTTTAAGGCTGGTGAAGAATTTAATATTACTCCTTATGGTACTGAAACTATGCACTTACTTAGGGCTGAAAAAGGATTTATCATAGCTGGACAAGATACAGATGGAACAATGACGCCTCTAGATCTCCAAATGAATTGGATAATAAATAAAAAGAAATATGATTTTATCGGTAAAAGATCTTTATATAGAAGTGATACAATTAGAGAAAATAGAAAACAACTGGTTGGATTATTAACTGATGATCCTAACGAAGTATTAGAGGAAGGTGCTCAAATTGTATCTGAAACAAACAAAAAACCTATTGAGATGTTAGGTCATGTTACTTCAAGCTATTTCAGCCCAAATTTGAATAAATCAATTGCTTTAGCAGTTTTAATAAGTGGTAAAAAATTAAAAGGTCAAAAAATGTTTGTACCAATGAAAAATAAAACTATTGGTGTAACAATTACGGACTCTGTTTTTTTAGATAAAGAAAATAAGAGGTTAAATGCTGAATTATAATTCACCAATTAATGATAAAAAAGAATACTCTGATTTAATAATTTCGGAAATTGAGCCAATAATTAAAATAAATATAAGAGGTAAGACAAGAGATTTTTTAACTAAAATTGGTAAATCTTTGTCAATTATACTGCCTACTGAAGCTAATACTTCATCTGAAAATGATAATCTAAATATTATTTGGTTAAGCCCAGATGAATGGATGGTTTACTCGAATAATAAAACTAATTCTGGAAATTATAATTACAAACTTGAAGACGATTTGTTCAACAAAATTTCAAAAATGAACTATGGATCAGTAACAAACATAACCGATCAATGGGTAATGATTAATTTAAAAGGTGATAAGATCTTTGAATTACTATCAGCAGGATGTCCATTTAATTTTAATAATTTTAAAAACAGAAAAGGTACAGTAACTCAAACATTAATTAATCATATTGATGTAATAATTCACAATAAAAATATAAATGATTTAAATTTATTTGTTAGAAGATCTTTTTCAAATCATCTATGGTCATGGATGAACGACAGCGCTAAATTTCTCTAATCTTGTTTTAAAATAATAGATGACAATTAAAAAATACGATATTGAGAAAAACCAATTAATTCCAACCCATATCCAAAAGAAAGTATTAAAACTCGCACCAATATATTTTGCTACATAAAATACCACTATAGGATTCAGTACATTTCTAAAAAAGTTAGAAATCATAGCGTTTTCAGATTTTTTTAAGGCCATAAAAAAACCATTTGAAAGAAAAAAAACTGGATAAGCAGGCAAAACAAAAGCAGATATTTTTAAATATTTCTTTCCGTATTCTATTACTTCAGGATCATTAGAAAAAATACTAGTAATAATACTTGCTGACACGAAAACTATTATTCCAGAAATAACCATTATAATGAAAGCATATTTTATTGCTGTGAAATAAGTTTCCTTAATTCTATTAAAATTTTTTGCACCATAGTTCTGTGATATAATTGATATGATTGCAGTATTAATGCCTAAAATAGGAAGAAGTACTACCTGCTCAATTCTAGTTCCTGCACCATAACCTGCTACAGCATATTCACCAGACTGACCAACATAAGTAAAAATAATACCCGCTGCAAAAGCATAACCACAAATTGATATAGTTATTGGCATAGATTGAAAAAAAATATTTTTAAAATAAAAAATTTTAGGTATCAAATAATCTTTAGTTATTTCTTTAACTTTACTATTTTTTAAAACTTTAACTAATATGATAATAAAGGATATTGATTGTGAAATTATAGTTGCGACACCAATACCTTTTACTCCCATGGCGGGTATAAAAAGGAAACCAAAAATTAAAATAGGGTTTAATACAATATTAAGAAAAAATGACAAGATTAAAATATTTCTATATGTTTTAGTGTCACCTTCGGCATGTAAAAGAGAATTTAGTGCTACAACTAAAATAAAAATCACAGATCCTGAATAAATAACATTAGTATATTGAAGACCTAAAAAGGTAACTTCATTAGTCGATCCCATCAAGGAAAATACTTTTTCTGAATAACTTAATCCTAAATAAGTAATAACAATAGAAACTATAATTCCATAAAAAATGATATGAGTAAAATAATTTATTGTTTTACTCTTATCATTTTCTCCAATACTATTACCTATTAGTGATGTGCCGGCCACTGTCACACCGATTGATGTAGCAATAATTATAAAATAAATAGGAAATGATTTACTTAATGCTGATAATGCTTCAGGCGATATTTTACCGGCAAAAAAAGTGTCAACAATATTATAAAGTGTTTGAAAAAGAGTTCCCACCATAGCAGGTACAGCAAGTTTTTTAACTAACTTTGGAACATTGTCCTTTAATAAATTCATATTTTAAAATTCTTTTTGGAATATGTGCTTCTTTCCATGTTTTTTTGCAAGATATATTTGCTTTTGTCGCATTCTAAATCTTTCTTTTTGAGCAATTGTTAAACTATCGTGACAATTTGGACATGAAACTCCTTCTTCATATTTTTTAGATTTCTTATCTTTATTTGATATTGGTTTTCTACAACCACTACACATTGAAAAATTTCCAGGAACCAATCCATGCTTTATAGAGACTCTGTTATCAAAAACGTAACATTCTCCTGTCCATAAGGTTTTATTTTTTTTTATTTGCTTTAAATAATTTATAATTCCACCTTTTAATTGGTATACATTTTTAAAACCTTTTTTTCCTAGGTAAACACTCGCTTTTTCACATCTTATTCCACCAGTACAAAACAGCGCTATAGTTTTGTTTTTATCTAAATTTTTTAAATATCTTGGAAATTCTCTAAAATTATTAACTTTAGGATTTATAGCTCTTTTAAATGTGCCAACTTTATATTCAAATGGTTTCCGTGCATCTATTAAAAAGGTATTTTTGCTATTAATTAACTTATTCCACTTTGTAGGCTCAACATGATTTTTTAATTTCGTTTTTAAAACTTTAATACCCATAGGAACAACTTCTTTTTTGATTTTAATTTTACCTCTATGAAAAGGTTGAAATTTACTTTTAGAAAAATTCACGCTATCAAAATTGCTAAGTCTAAAAGTTTTTTTTATTTGATTTATGGCTAAATCCAATTTCTTTTTCTCAGCAGATATAGTTCCATTAATACCTTCAGTGGAAAGAATTATTGTTCCTTTTATAGAATTATTAATAAAATAATTCTGTAATTTTTTTTTATTTTTTTTAATATTGATTATTTTTTTAAACTTATAAAATCCTGAAATGTAAAACATTATAACTTTCTACAAATAGTAAGACCATCACCTACCGGGATAATTAAGTTTTCTGTTCTTTTATCTTTGTTAACATAAGAATTAAATTCTCTAATATTTACAGTTAAATTATCTTGATTTTTTTCATCAATAACTTCTCCGTGCCATAGAACATTATCAATTATGATTAAACCATTTGTATCAACTAAATCTAAAGATTGATCATAATAATTTTTATAATTTTCTTTATCTGCATCAATAAAGATAAGATCAAATTTTTGATTTTGATGTTTTAAATCTTTTAGACTGTCTAAAGCTGGTTTAATGATTGTTTTAATTTTATTTTCTTGATTAGCTTTTTTAAAAAAATTTACTGCAATTTTACTTGTTTCTTCATTTTTATCTAATGCAACTAGCTTTCCATTGTCAGGTAAGGCTAAAGACATAGTTAATGCACTTAAACCAGTAAAAGTACCTATTTCTAAAATTTTTTTTATCTTAGAAGTTTTAATAATTAGGTGTAAAAAATGACATTGAGAAACTGCAATTTGCATTCTTTTAATATCTCCCAAGCTTTCATTATATGAAATTATTTCTTTTTGAACTGGATTCAGCATTAATGAATGATTATTAATATATTTTTCAATTTCTTCATTGATAGTAAGGTTTGAACCCATTTTACTTTAGTTTCTTTTTTAAAATCTCATTTACTAATTGTGGATTTGCTTTACCACCTGAAACTTTCATTACTTGGCCAACAAAAAAACCTAAAAGTTTATCTTTTCCCGATTTATATTCTTTTACTTTATCTGCATTATCGGTAATTACTTTTGTTATAATTTTTTCTAGTTCTTTAGGATCACTCTGCTGTTTGAGACTTTTTTCTTCAATGATTTTCAAAGGATTTTTGTCGGTTTCAATCATTAATTCGAAAACAGTTTTTGCTATTTTTCCAGATATTGTTCCATCTTTTATTAAATTAATCAATTTTGATAGATTTTTTGCACTGATTGGACTATGAGAAATTTCTAAATTTTTTTCGTTTAAAAGTGCAAATAGTTCTCCTGTAATCCAATTTACTGAAAGCTTAACGTCAGAATTTTTAATTACTTCTTCAAAATATCTGGAAGTTTCTATATCAGAAACTAATATATTAGCTTCATATGGTGTTAATTTAAATTTTTCAATAAATCTTTTCTTTTTTTGATCTGGTAATTCTGGAATTTCTTTTTTTAAATTTTCTATGAATTCATCACCAAGTTCTAATGGTAAAAGATCCGGATCAGGAAAATATCTATAATCATGAGCGTCTTCTTTTGATCTCATTGATCTAGTCTCATTTTTTTTAGTATCAAATAATCTAGTCTCTTGATCTATAGTCTCTCCATTTTCAATTAAATTTGACTGTCTATTAGCTTCATATTCAATAGCCATTTGCATAAATTTTATAGAATTTACATTTTTAATCTCACATCTAGTTCCAAATTTTTTATCTCCTTTTTTTCTTACAGATACATTAACATCAGCTCTTAAAGATCCTTCTTGCATATTACCATCACATGTTCCTAAATATCTCATTATGGATCTTAGTTTTTTTATATAAATGTTAACTTCATCAGGTGATCTTAAATCTGGTTTGCTAACAATTTCCATTAAAGCTACACCAGATCTATTTAAATCAACAAAAGTATTTTCTGGATCTAGGTCATGAATGCTTTTTCCTGCATCTTGTTCTAAATGAAGTCTTTCAATGCCAATCTTTTTTTCTCCAGATGGTAAATCTAATGTAACAGACCCCTCACCTACTATTGGATTTTTATATTGAGAAATTTGATATCCTTGTGGAAGATCTGGATAGAAATAATTTTTTCTATCAAAAATTGATCTTTTGTTTATTTTTGCATTTAAGCCTATTCCGGTTTTTACAGCTTGTTTAATACAAAATTCATTAATAACTGGTAACATTCCTGGGAAAGCTGCATCAACCAAACTTACCTGGGTATTTGGTTCGGCTCCAAATTTTGTAGGAGAGCTAGAAAATAATTTAGAGTTAGATAATACTTGCGCATGAACTTCTAGACCTATAACAACTTCATATTCATTGTTATTTTTTTTAATTAAATATTGTGATTGATGTTTTGTCATTTTAACCACCAATCATTAATTACATTTTTAAATTTAATTTTTTTTTGCATTGAGTAAGCAATATTAAGTATATTTTGTTCATCAAAAGCTTTACCAATAATTTGTAAACCTAAAGGATAACCTTTTTTATCTAAACCTGCAGGAATCGATATTGCTGGAAGCCCCGCAAGATTAATTGGTACTGTAAATATATCGTTCAGATACATAGATACAGGATCATTAGTTTTTTCATTTATTTTAAAAGCTGAACTTGGCGTTGATGGTGTTAAAATTGCATCTACTTTTTTATAAGCTTCATCAAAATCATTTTTAATTAATCTTCTTACTTTTTGTGCTTTAAGATAATAAGCATCGTAATAACCTGAAGATAAAACATAAGTACCTATCATTATTCTTCTTTTAACTTCATTTCCAAAACCTTCTGATCTGGTTTTTTCATACATATCAATAAGATTTTCGCCATTAGATCTGAAACCATATTTAACACCATCATATCTTGCTAAGTTAGAAGAGGCTTCTGCTGGTGCAACTATATAATATGCGGGTAAAGCATATGGAGTGTTTGGTAACGACAGATCAATTATTTCGGCTCCAGATTCTTTGAGGTAAGAAATCCCATTTTGCCAAAGGTCTTCAATTTCTTTTGGCATTTTATCTGTTATATATTCTTTGGGTATTCCTATTTTTTTTCCTTTTATATTTTCGTTTAAATTTTGAAGATAATTATTTCTTTTAAACTCAACAGAAGTTGAATCCTTTAAATCATATGAACTCATTACTTCTAATAGCAATGCACAATCTTCAACATTACTTGTCATTGGTCCAGCTTGGTCTAGTGAAGATGCAAAAGCAACAATTCCATATCTAGAACAACTTCCATAGGTTGGTTTAAGTCCAACTGTTCCAGTAAATGAAGCTGGTTGTCGTATAGAACCACCTGTGTCAGTACCGATAGTTACTGGTGTCAATTTTGCTGCTAGTGCTGACGCAGAACCTCCCGATGAACCACCCGGTACCAAATTTTCACCAATTGGGCTTTGAACATTTCCAAAAAAACTAGTTTCATTTGATGATCCCATCGCAAATTCATCACAGTTTAGTTTTCCAAGTAATATAGCACCATTGTCCCATAAATTTTGTGTTACAGTTGATTCATATGGAGGAACAAAATTATTTAAAATTTTACTTCCCGCTGTTGTTCTTAAATTTTTTGTGCAAAATAAATCTTTAACAGCTATTGGAATACCAGGTAATTTTTTTTCAAAATTGGGTTTACTATCGAAATTTTCCGCACTTTTAATAGCTTCATTAAAATTATCTGTAATATATACATTCAGTTTTTTAGATTTTTCAGATCTATCAACAAATGCTTTTGTTATTTCTTTTGAAGAAAGTTCTTTTTTTTTTATTTTTTGAACCAATTCAACTAAATTTAAATCTATGATTTCACTCATTATTCTACAACTTTGGGTACAACGAAAAAATCTTTATTTTCGCTGGGAGAGTTTTTTAATATTTGTTCTCTAATATCTTTAGATTTGATTTCATCTTTTCTTAATTGAAGTTTAGTCTCAACAATAGAGCTTAATGCTTCTGTTTTTGAGGTATCAAGTTCGTTTAACTTTTCAATGAATTTAAATATTGAATTAAGATCTTTTTCTAATTTTTTAGCTTTTTCATCATCCAGGGATATTCTTGATAGCTTTGATATGTGTTTTACTGTTTTAAGATCTATACTCATATGATAATTAGATCTATCATTATAATAGAAAAATACAACATGATCACTATTCAAGAACTCAAGACAAAAATTGATCAAAAAACGAGACTACTTGGTATTGATATGGGCTCTAAAAAAATTGGTATATCAATATGTGATGATAAAAGATTAATCGCCACACCATTTCAAACAATTAGTTTTATTTCATTGAATAATTTAATTGAAGATATAAAAAAATTGATAAAAGAAAATAATATTAAAGCAGTAGTTATTGGAGACCCCATAAATATGGATGGAAGTCATGGTAAAGCATCTCAATCAATTAAGGATAAAAGTGCTATAATTTCGAAAAAAATAGAAATTCCGACCGTTCTTTGGGATGAAAGATTATCTACAGTCGGAGCTTTTAATCTTTCAAGTGAACTTGATGTAAACATAAGTAAAAGAACAAAAAATATAGACAAAAACGCCGCTACTTTCATTCTTCAAGGAGCAATTGACTATTTAAACAATTAATAACTTGCCTAATTAGTATTTAGGAGTTATAGAGTTGGTTTTAATGGCAACATCATCTAAGAAAGCTGTTAAAATTTCTCAAAAAAATCTATTAGGAATCCAAGATTTATCTATTTCTGATATAAACTTAATTTTGGAAGAAGCTAAGCAATTTATTTCTTTAAATAAAAGTAAAAATAAAAAATTAGATATTCTTAGAGGTAAAACTCAAATTAATCTTTTTTTTGAGCCATCGACTAGAACTCAAAGCTCTTTTGAACTCGCAGGTAAAAGATTGGGCGCTGATGTAATGTCGATGAATATAGTCAATTCAGCTATTAAAAAAGGTGAAACTCTTATCGATACTTCAATGACACTTAACGCCATGCATCCTGATATAATAGTTATAAGACATCAAGACTCTGGCGCATGTAACTTGCTTTCTCAAAAAGTTAACTGCGCTGTGATAAATGCTGGTGATGGAAGAAGAGAACATCCAACACAAGCTTTACTAGATGCGCTAACAATTGTTGACAGAAAGAAAAAAATTCAAGGTCTTAAAATTGCAATTTGTGGAGATATACTTCATTCAAGAGTTGCAAGATCAAATATTTATCTTCTTAATATGTTGGGTGCTGAAGTAAACATTGTAGCACCATCAAATTTAATGCCTAAAGATATTGATAAATTGGGTGTTAATAAATTCTCAGATATGAAAAAAGGTTTAAAAGATTGTGATATTGTCATGATGCTAAGACTACAAAATGAAAGAATGTCTAGTTCTTTTTTATCTTCAAACAGAGAATACTATGAATATTATGGTTTAACTCTTGATAAATTAAGTTGTGCAAAAGATGATGCTTTAATTATGCACCCAGGTCCAATGAACAGAGGTATAGAAATTGATACCAATTTAGCTGACGATATTAATAAAAGTGTAATAAGAGAACAGGTCGAATTGGGTGTAGCTGTTAGAATGGCCTGTTTAAAAATATTTTGTGAATAATGAAAAAAAAATACTTTCTTAATGCTAATATAATAGATCCTCACAATTCAATGGAGGAACTTGGTGGTTTAATTATAAATGAGGAAGGCAAAATTGAGGCTATTGGAAAAAAAGTAAATGTAAACAATATTCCTTCTAGGGAAAAATTTATTGATTTAAAAGAGAAATATGTATTTCCAGGCTTGGTAGATATGAGAGTTTTTGGTGGTGAGCCGGGTTATGAATATAAAGAAAATTTTAGAACATTAAGCAATGCAGCTTTAGCTGGAGGTGTAACTTCTGTTGTTACAATGCCTAATACAAGTCCAGTTGTAGATAATGTTTCTATTGTTGATTTTATAAAAAGAAGAGGAAGGGACAAATCTAAAATAAATATATATCCAACAGCATCACTTACAAAAAATCTTGAAGGAACAAATATGACTGAATTTGGTTTATTGCAAAAAAAAGGAATTGTAGGATTTACTGATGGTACTCAAACTATTCAAAACACTAGATTAATGTCTAGAATAATGAGATCAGCTTATGATTTAAATTGCTTAATCATTCAACATGCAGAAGATTGCGAGTTAGCTAAAAATGGTATGGTAAATGATGGAATTGTTGCTACACAGCTTGGTCTACATGGTATACCAGATTTAGCAGAAAAAATAATTATAGAAAGAGATCTATCTTTGTTAGAAGATTTTAATTGTAGATATCATATTTCACAAATCTCCTCATCTAAATCTGTTGATATAATTAATAAAAAAAAAGATATAGTAGATTTTACAACTGGTGTTTCAATAAATAACCTATCATTAAATGAAAATGATATAGGGGATTTTAAAACATTTTTAAAATTATCACCTCCGCTAAGAACTGAAGAGGATAGAACTTCATTAATTAAAGCAATTAATAAAGATTTAATAGATGTTATTGTTTCAGATCACAAACCTGAGGATGAAGAGTCAAAAAGATTAACTTTTTCTCAAGCTGCAACTGGAGCTTCGGGTATTGAAACGCTTTTGTCATTAACTTTAGAGCTATTCCATAATGATTCGGTAAAGTTGTTTAAATTAATAAAATTATTAACATGCAATCCTGCAAAAATTCTTAAAATAAATAAGGGAAATCTATCAGTGGGTAATGACGCTGATTTTTGTATTGTTGATATATATAAGCCATGGGTTGTTAAAAAAGAAAAAATAGTTTCTAAATCTAAAAATACTTGTATTGATGACAAAAAAATACAAGGTCTAGTAACAAATACGTTTATTAAAGGTGAAGAATTATTTAAAATTTAAATATGGAACTAGTTCTTATACTTTTAATATCATATACAATGGGTTCAATTCCATTTGGATTTTTATTAACAAAGATATTTTTAAAGAAAGATATAAGAGAAATAGGTTCTGGCAATATTGGCGCTACAAACGTTTTACGAACAGGAAATAAATTAATTGGATATACAACATTATTGTTGGATTTTTTAAAAACGATAATTCCATTGCTTATTATTAAATTTAATTTTTCTGAATTTATGTTTTTATCTGCATTATCTATATTTCTTGGCCATGTTTTTCCGGTGTGGTTAAAATTTAAAGGTGGTAAAGGTGTTGCAACGTATGTAGGTATTCTTTTTTGTATTAACTATATTTTAGGATTTGTTTTTATAATAAGTTGGTTCGTAGTATTTTTAATTTCTAAATATTCCTCATTATCTTCTTTGTTATCATCGCTAACAATTCCTATTTATTATTTTTTTATCATTGATAATAAAAACTACTATTTCTTTATAATTCTATTTATTTTAATTTTTTATACTCATCGCGAAAATATAAAACGCTTAATAAATAATACTGAATCAAAGACAAAAATTTATTAATTTGACTATCTAGATAGTTTATGTAGGTTCTAAATTTATGAACCTCGTCATTGTAGAAAGTCCTGCTAAAGCTAAAACTATAAATAAATATTTAGGTGGTAATTATACAGTTTTAGCAAGTTATGGACATATTAGAGATCTACCTTCTAAAAATGGTTCCGTTGATCCTGAAAATAAATTTAAAATGATATGGGAAGTTGATAGTTTTTCAAAAAAATATCTTAAAGAAATTACTGATGCAGCAAAAGAATCTGATAAAATTATACTAGCAACTGACCCTGATAGAGAAGGTGAAGCTATAGCTTGGCATGTTAAGGAATTTCTAAATGAAAAAAAACTTCTTAAAGACAAAAAAATTGAAAGAGTTGTTTTTAATGAAATTACAAAAAAAGCTGTAATACATGGTATTGAGAATCCAAGACAAATAGAAACTCGCCTTGTTGATTCTTATATGGCTAGAAGAGCCTTGGATTATTTAGTTGGATTTAATATTTCACCAATACTTTGGACCAAGTTACCAGGGTCAAAATCTGCAGGTAGAGTTCAATCAGTAGCTCTTAAACTAGTTACAGAAAGAGAACATGAAATTGAATCATTTAAACCTGATGAGTTTTGGACTTTAAGTGTAGAATTTACTGATAATAAGAATCAAAAAATTACTTCTAGTATTAGTCAGTTAAATGGAAATAAAATTGAAAAATTTTCTTTTAAAAATAAAGATGAAATAAATAAAGCTATATCAAGTATTAAAGATAAAAATTTTAATATCACTGATATTTCTAGCAAAGTTATTAATCGTAACCCCTCTGGGCCTTTCACAACGTCAACACTTCAACAAACAGCTTCAAGTAGATTGGGTTTTGGGGCATCTAGGACAATGCAAATAGCCCAGAAACTTTATCAAGGTATAGATATAGAGGGTGAAACAATTGGCTTGATCACTTATATGAGAACTGATGGTACAAATTTATCTGCTGATGCTGTATCTACTTTTAGGGATTACATACAAAAAGAAATTGGTAAAGAATATTTGCCTAAAAATGTTTTAAATTATTCAGGTAAAAAAGCAAAAAATGCACAAGAAGCTCATGAAGCAATTAGACCAACAGATATTATTAGAACTCCACAAAGTGTTAAAAAATATTTAAGCACAGATCAAAATAAATTATATGATTTGATTTGGAGTAGAGCCCTTTCGTCTCAAATGGAGTCAGCTAAATTTGATAGAAACACCATCACAATAACTTCAGATAATGATGATACAATTTGTAAAGCTAGTGGCTCTGTTTTAAAATTTGATGGGTTTTTAAAAGTTTATAACACTCCAAATAAAGATGATGATGAGGGTATATTGCCAGAAATGTCAAAAGGACCAATTAATATTGAAGCCTTATTAGATGAACAACACTTCACACAACCACCACCAAGATACTCTGAGGCAGGGTTAGTAAAAAAATTAGAAGAATTGGGTATTGGAAGACCATCTACTTACGCAAGTATCATCTCCACGATAACTAATAGAGGTTATGCTGAAATATTAAATAAAAGATTTTTTCCTACAGATCGAGGAAAATTAATCTCTGCCTTTTTAGAAAAATTGTTTTCAAAATATGTTGATTATAACTTTACAGCAGGATTGGAAGATCAGCTCGATGAAATTACCACAGGAAAAGAAAGTTGGATTAAAGTTTTAGAGCTTTTTTGGAAAGACTTTAATAATAATGTCGCGGAAGTTAAAGAAAAAAGAACACGTGAAGTCTTGGATTTACTAAATGATAGTTTGGGAGATTTGGTTTTTGATAAAGATAATGAGGGAAATGTAGTTAGAAAATGTCAATTATGTAATTCTGGAACTTTAAGTTTAAAAAATAGTTTTAGAGGTGGTGCTTTTATTGGCTGTTCGAATTATCCAGATTGTAAATTTACAAGACCTTTATCTAAATCAAAGGCTGCCGCACAAGCCCAATTAACTGAACCCAAGTTCATAGGTAAACATATAAATGGAAATGATATTTTTCTAAAAAATGGAAGATTTGGCCCCTATCTTCAATATGAAAAAATCTTAGATGAGATTGAGGTAGAAAAAGTTACTAAGAAAAAAAAGAAAAGCAAAAAACTTAAATCAGATGTCAACGAACTTTTGAAAAATGTTTCTATACCCAAAGGATTAGAGTTAGAAAGTATTGATTTAGAAAAGGGTCAATTTTTATGCGCATTACCAAAATCATTAGGAATAAATCCTGAAAACCAAAAAGAAATTATATTAAATACTGGAAGATTTGGTCCTTATTTAAAATGTGAAAATAAATCTGCAAGGATAGAAAATATTGAAGAAATTTTTTCAATAGGTCTCAATAGAGCAATAACATTAATTGCTGAAGCAAAACCTGGAAGAATGTCTTCCTCAATAATAAAAGATTTAGGCGAACATCCTGAAGACAAAAAACCAGTAAGAGTAATGAAGGGTCAATATGGACCTTATATTAAATATAAATCTTTAAACGCAACCATTCCTGAAGAAAAAGATCCAACAGAACTTACGATGGAAGAAGCACTAATATTGATTGAGAAAAGAAAAGAATACGATAAAACTAAGAAATCAAAAAAAAGGAAATCAAAATGACTTATGAAGACAATTTAAAAAAACTTAATATTAAATTACCAGAAGCTAAAGCTCCTGTGGGAAATTATGTTGCAACAAAAATTTCAGGAAAGATGTTATTTGTGTCAGGACAAATCTCAATCGATGAAAATGGTGAGCTAATTAAAGGGAAAGTTGGCAAAGATTTAGATACAGAAGCTGGTTATAATGCTGCGAAAAGATGTGGTTTAAGTATTGTAGCGCAAGTAAAAAAAGCTTGTGGTGATGATTTATCAAAAGTTAAATCTTGTATTAAATTAACTGGATTCGTTAATTCTGTAGATGATTTTATTAATCAACCAAAAGTTATAAACGGTGCATCTGATATAATTGCTAAAGTATTTGGAGAATTTGGCATGCATACGAGAGCTGCTGTGAGCACTAACAGTTTGCCTCTTGGTGTTGCTGTTGAGGTTGATGCAATATTTGAATTAAAATAACTATCTACCGATACCAAAATATTTGATCTTATCCTTTTTTATCCTTTCTTGTGATAAAATGTTACGCATATCGAAAATAATAAAATTTTTTTTTTTGGATAAAGATTTAAAGTTTAATGATTTGAAATCATTCCACTCAGTGCAAATTATTATTAGATCTGCATCATCACATGCTGATTTAATATTTTGACTAAAAAATACATTTTTTAAATTTTGAAATTCTTTTTTAGTACCAGTGGGATCATAATATTTAATTATTGCTCCTTTTTTAGCTAAACTAGGTATCATTTTTAAGCTTGATGACTCCCTCATATCATCTGTATTTGCTTTAAAAGTTACACCTAGAAAAGTTATTTTTTTATTCTTAATTTTATTTTTTAAAATATTTGAAACTCTAACTAATAGCAACTTAGATCTATTTTCGTTAGATTTAATAACACTTTTGATAATTGACAAATCTGATTTAAATTTTTTTGCAGTATCAAATATTGCTCTTGTATCTTTAGGAAAACAAGATCCACCGTAGGCTGGGCCGGCTCTTAAAAATCTTCCACCAATTCTTTTATCTAGACCCATACCAATTGATATATCTTCTACATTTACATCAGTTTTTTCGCATAAATTAGCTATTTCATTAATAAAAGTTATTTTTGTCGCAAGAAAAGCGTTGGATGCATATTTGATTAATTCCGCCCCCCTTCTTGATGTATTAAAATATTTTGCTCCTTTGGATATTAATGGAGAATATAACGATTTTAATATTCTATTTGATCTTTTGTTTGAAGTTCCAATTACAACTCTATCAGGATAGATGAAATCTCTTATTGCCTCACCCTCTCTCAGAAATTCTGGATTTGAAACCACAGAAAATAATTTTTTTTTAACTTTTTTTGAAATTATTTTTTCAATTTTATCACCTGTTGTTAGTGGGGCAGTTGATTTTGTTATTATTATTTTTGAAGATTTAATATAACTACTTATTTCTTTTGCAACACTGTATATTTGATTTAAATCAGCCCCATAGCTATTTTTTTTTGTGGGAGTTCCAACACATATAAAAATAATATTTGACTTACTAACAGCCTCTTTAAGATCAGAAGTAAAAACTAATCTTCCTGATTTATAGTTTTTTTTAACGAGCTCTTCTAAACCTGGCTCATAAATAGGAATAACACCCTTTTTCAAATTTTTAATTTTATTGATATCTTTATCAACACAAATAACATCATTACCTAGATCGGAAAAGCAAGCTCCACTAACAAGTCCAACATAACCAGTTCCTATTATGCATAACTTCATATTTTTGAAATCTCCAATGATGATTTGATATAACCATTCATTGTTCCACAATCCAAATATTTACCTTTAAAAATATGTCCAATAAAATTATCACCTTCTTTGATTAGTTTTCTAATAGAGTCTGTAATATGAATCTCTCCTCCTTTGCTTTTTTTTTGTTTTTTAATCTTTTGAAATATTTTTTTTGGTAATATATATCTTCCAATTACAGCGTTATTTGATGGTGCAGATTTTAAATCAGGTTTTTCAACAACATCTTTTATATAGAAATTATTTTTATCTATTTTTGATTTTTTTGAATATATACCCCATCTGTCCACAGTTTTTTTATTTACTACCATACTTGCCATAACCGAACATTTTTTTTTATTATGAATGGATATCATGTCTTTTGAACAATTCCTTCTAGTAATTAAATCATCTGGCAATAACATTAAAAAAAATTTATCCTTAATATATTTTTTTGTTTTTAAAACAGCATCACCAGTACCTTTTGGTTTGTTTTGATAAACAAACTTAATCATTTTTTTGTATTTTTTAATTTTTTTATATTCTTTTATAATTCTTTTATCTTTTTTCTTTTTAATGATTTGTTTATAAAATTTATCATTACTAAAATATTTTTTAATTATTTCCTTTTTTTTTGATATTATAAAAATTATTTCTTTTATACCTGCTTCAATACATTCATCTATAATGTATTCAACTCCAGGCTTACCATTGATTGGCAAAAGCTCTTTGGGCAATACACTTGTTAAAGGTAAAAGTCTTGTGCCTAATCCTGCTAGTGGTATTATTGCTTGTCTAATCATTAAAATGTATTAATTAATTGAAATACCATAAATGATAATTTTTAAAAGCATTAATAGATTAAATAAAGAAGTTAATTTTAAGGCAAATATAGGTTTTGTACCTACAATGGGAGCTTTACATAAAGGTCATTTTTCATTGATTAAATCATCAAAAAAAAAGTGTAAAAAAACATTAGTTAGTATTTTTGTAAATCCTTCACAATTTAATAAAAAAAACGACTACAAAAATTATCCAAGAAATTTGAAGAGAGATATAAAAATTTTAAAAATACTAAAAGTTGATTATTTGTTGATACCAAAAATTAATGAAATTTATAAAAATAAAAAAACTATGAAAATTAAATTAAATAAGAAAGATAAAATTTTATGTGTAAAATATAGACCTGGTCATTTTGAGGGAGTTTTAGCAATAATTAATCAGTTTTTGATAAATATAAAAGCTAAATTTATGTTTTTAGGAGAAAAAGATTATCAGCAAATTCATTTACTAAAAAAATTTATTAAGAGTAAATTTAAAACAAAAATTATACCCTGTAAAACTGTTAGGCTAAATAATTCTCTAGCATATTCATCAAGAAATTTTCTTCTTTCAAAAAATGAGATACAAAAAGCTTCTTTTGTATCAAGATCTGTTCATAATTTTTATTTGTCAATTAAAAAAAACTTTAAAAATAAAAATAATATAAATAAAATCAAAAAAATTATTGAGTCAAAAAAAATTAAAATTGATTATTTAGAATTAAGAAATAAAGAGAATTTATCAAAGAATTTTAACCAAAATAATTTTAAAATTTTTATTGCTTACTATATTAATAATATAAGATTAATTGATAATTTTTAATCAACCGTAAAATAAATAAGCACCAATTCCTAAAAAGGATAAGAAGCCAATTACATCTGTTATTGTTGTCACAAATACACTTGATGCTATGGCTGGATCTATATTAAATTTTTTTAATGTAATTGGAACAAGTATGCCAAACAGACCTGCAACTATCATATTTAATACCATTGATATTGAAATAATTAATGAAAGTGTTACGTCTTGAAACCACAACTGTACAATAAATGCACTAATAATTGCAAAAATAATTCCATTTAAAATCCCAATTAAAAATTCTTTTAAAATATTTTCTGAAAAATTATTTTTTGTTAATTCATTTGTGGCTATAGTTCTAATGGTAACAGCAAGAGTTTGCATGCCAGCATTTCCTCCCATCGATGCAACAATTGGCATTAAAACAGCTAGTGCAACGACTTTTTCAATATCTTCTTGAAAAAAACCTATAACTATTGATGCAAGAATAGCAGTAAATAAATTAAGTAAAAGCCAACTAAATCTTCTTTTAGTTTTTTTTAATACTCCATCAGTAATTACTTCATCTCCAACACCTGCAAGTCTTAACGCGTCTTCTTCAGCCTCTTCTTTTAACACTGTCAACACATCATCACTAGTAATCATGCCAACTAATTTATTATTTTTGTCTACTACACAGGCAGTGTTTAGATTGTAATTTTCAAATAAATGTCCAACCTCTTCTCTATCCATATCAACAGGTATGGATAATTGTGACTCATTCATTATAGAAATCATTTTTGATTCCCTTGATGCTCTTAAAACTTTTGAGGATGGTACGGTACCAATTGGTTTAAATTCACTGTCAACAATAAAAATTTCTAAAAATTCCTCTGGTAAATCTTTATTTTCTCTTAAATAATCTATTGTTTGACCTACAGACCAATTACTAGGTATTGCGGTAAATTCTCTCTGCATTATTCTAGCCGCTGAGTCTTCTGGATAACTCAAACTTTCTAAAAGAATAAATCGATCTTTTGGTGGTAAGGATCTTAAAATTTCATTTTTATTTTCTTCGTCTAAATTTTCTAAAATTTGAATCGAGTCGTCAGACTCAAGATTTTTCAGGATATAAACTATAGATTCTGTTGATAAATATTTTATAATTTCAGTTTGCACAGATTCATTAAGTTCTATAAATACCTCTGGATCGATTTTAAAATTGTTTAATTTTATTAAATTTTCTCTATCACTTTGATTTAAATGCTCAATAATATCTGCTGCATCTGCTGGGTGCATTTCTCTAAATGAATTTGAAATAAATCCTGCATCATTACTAGCAATTTTATCGGTAACAACTTTGATATATTCTTTATTAAATTCAAAATTGACCTTTTTATCTTTAATTTTTTTTACTAAAGTCATAAATTCTATTCTAAAATTATAAGCACTATTAATACATAATTCATATAATACAATTATTTAATGAAAATTGAGATTAAAATATCAAAAAAACCTATAGAATATAAGAAAGCTATATCTTTTCTTGAAAATAGATTGTCAAAGTTAAAAGATGATAAAGCAAGTGAACTTGTATGGTTACTTGAACATCCAAATACTTACACGGGAGGAGCTAGTTATAAAGATAATGAAATATTAGATAAAAATATAAAAGTAATAAAAACAAATAGAGGTGGAAAAATTACTTGGCACGGACCAGGTCAAAAAGTTTGTTACTTTGTTATCGATTTGAATAAAAGGGACAAAGATATAAGAAAATTTATTTTAATTTTAGAAAAAATTATCATAAAAACTTTAAAAGAATATAAAATTAGATCATTTTCAGACAGAAAAAATATAGGAATATGGGTAAATCATAAAAACCAAATTAAAAAGATTGGGGCTATTGGTATAAAAGTAAAAAGCTGGATTGCTTATCATGGATTTTCAATAAATATTAACAATAATCTTAATGAATATAAAAAAATTATACCTTGTGGAATAAAAGATAAAAAAGTAACAAATTTAAAACAAATAAAAAATCAAGAATATAAGAATTTTGAAAAAAAAATTATAAAAAACTTTATTAAGAATTTAAAAACTTGAGTCTCTTTATCTTTAAAATTTTTTTAAAATAATCTGGTAATGAAGCTATATAAGTATATTTTTTATTATTTATCATAAATTTAATTTGATAGGAATGTAGCATCAAATTTTTGTTTATACTTTTATCAATTTTTTTTAATTTATATTTGTCATCACCATAGACAGGATTTCCAATATCAAATAGCTGTTTTCTTAATTGATGTTTTCTTCCTGTAATTGGTTTTAATTCAACAAGACTACAAGTAGAATTTTTATCTAGAACTTTAAAGATTGTAATAGCTTTTTCAATTATTGGTTTATTATTTTCATATCTTACTAAATTGTTTTTCCAAGTTCCTGAATTTATCTCTAATTCACCATGACATACTGCAAGATAAGTTTTGTGTACTCTTCTTAATCTAAATAAAGAAGTAAGCAACTGGGCAGATTTTCTATGTTTAGCCATGATAAAAACACCAGAAGTATCTTTATCTAATCTATGAACAGAAAATGGCTTGGTATTGCCAAAAATTTCACTTTTAGTAAATATATCAATCAAATTCTTTTTTGATTTTGTTCCACCTTGTACGGATATACCTGAACTTTTATTTAGTACTATAAAATCATCATTATTATCAATTATTAATTCTTCATTTGATTTGATGACATCTTTTGAAGGATTAAATTTATTAATTTTTTCTTTTACGAAATCTTTTAGTTCTAAATTATAAACATCTATACAATCATTTGTTTTAACTTTGTGTAAACTTTTAACTTTTTTGTGATTTAATTTAATTTTTCCATTTCTCAAACTCTTTTCAATTAAACTTTGTGGTATTTTTTTAACGTTATGTCTTATCCAACGATCAATTCTCATATCGTTGAACGTCTTATCAACGGTGTAACTCTTTTTCATTTTGTTTGATTTTAATATTAAAAATTAAGCTGTTGCTACTTTTTTTTCTTCTTTTGGGTTCTTTGTTGTATCCTTTTTTTTTCTGTCTACTTTTTTTGCTTCTATATCTCGATCAACAAATTCTATTACAGCCATTGGCGCATTATCTCCATATCTAAAACCTGATTTTATTATTCTGGTATAACCACCTTTTCTTTTTTCGTATCTTTTTGATAAGGTCTTAACAACCTTGCTTGCTGATTTTGTATTTTGAAGTTTTGAAATCAAAATTTTTGTATTTTGAAGACTTTCTTTTTTCCCTAAAGTTATTATTTTATCAGCTTGAGGTTTTAAGACTTTTGCTTTTGGTAAAGTTGTTGTTATTTGCTCATACTTAATTAAAGAATTTAACATATTTTTAATTAATGCTTTTCTGTGCTCTGAAGTTCTATTTAGCTTTTTATGACCTAGTTTGTGTCTCATCAAATTGTTTCTTCAAGTTTTTTTGATAATTCAGCAATATTATCTGGAGGCCAGTTAGGTATTTCCATTCCTAAATATAGTGACATTCCAGTAAGAACTTCTTTAATTTCATTTAATGATTTTCTTCCAAAATTTGGTGTTCTTAGCATTTCTCCTTCTGATTTTTGAACTAAATCACCAATGTAAATTATATTATCATTTTTAAGACAGTTCATTGATCTTACTGACAATTCTAGTTCGTCTACTTTTCTTAATAAATTTTTATTAAACTCTGGTTCAGATGGTTTTTCTCTAACAATCACTTCCTGAGGTTCTTCAAAACTTACAAACATTCCTAATTGGTCTTGAAATATTCTTGCAGCATACGCTACTGCATCTTCAGCTGATATAGAGCCGTTTGTTTCTATTTCCATAGTTAGTTTATCGTAATCTAAAGCTTTACCCTCTCTTGCTGTACTAATGGAATAAGAAACCCTTTTGACTGGGCTAAATAGAGAATCAATTGGAATTAATCCTAAAGGCGGTTCATCCGGTTTATTCATATCGGCAGACACATATCCTTTTCCTGTACCAACATTCATTTCCATATGAAAATGAGTATTTTCATCTAGGTTACAAATTACTAAGTCTGGATTTAATATTTCTATATCTGTAATTTTAGTAATATCAGATGCTTTAATTTCACCAGGTCCTTTCGCATCCAAAATTAATTTTTTTGTTCCTTCTGATGAACTTTTTAAGGCTAATGATTTAATATTTAAAACTATGTCAGTTACATCCTCTCTTACACCTTTGATTGAGGTAAATTCATGTAAAACACCATCTATTTGAAGAGACGTAACAGCTGCACCTCTGATTGATGACAATAATACTCTTCTCAAAGAATTACCAAGTGTTAACCCATAACCTTTTTCTAAAGGTTCTGCGGTAATTTTTGCAAAAGATTTATCTTCACTAAGTTTTACATCTAACTTTGGAGGTTTAATTAATGATTTCCAGTTTTTTATATTTACATCGGTATTTTCCATTTATACTCTCCTTTTTTTTGGTGGTCTTGTTCCGTTATGTGGCATTGGTGTTGTGTCTTTAATAGATAAAATTTTAAATCCTCTTGCTTGTAAAGCTCTTAAAGCAGTTTCTCTTCCAGATCCAGGTCCTTTAATTTCTACGTTTAAATTCTTCATTCCATATTCTAAAGCTTTAACAGCAGCAGCGTCAGCAGCAACTTGAGCCGCGTATGGTGTAGATTTTCTTGAACCTTTAAAACCCTTTTGTCCAGCAGATGCCCATGAAATTACGTTCCCACCTGTATCTGCAATTGAAATTATCGTATTATTAAATGTTGAAAGTACAAAAGCTATACCATTTTGTATATTTCTTTTAACTTTCTTCTTTTTTGAATACGAACTTTTTTTTAAAGACTTAACTTCTTTTTCTTTTAAATTATCGTTCTTTTCATTTTTTTCAGCTTTCATTAAACCTATTTTTTAAGTGGAGTTAGTTTTTTTCCAGCAATAGCTATTGCCTTACCTTTTCTTGTCCTTGCATTACATCTTGTTCTCTGTCCTCTCACAGGTAACTTTTTTCTGTGTCTTGAGCCCCTATAACATGCAAGATCAATTAATCTTTTTATACTTAATGAAATATTTCTTCTCAAATCACCTTCTACTGTAAAATTTTTATCAATGTATTCTCTAATTTTTAAAATTTGTTCATCAGTTAATTCATTAACCCTTTTTGCTTTAGATATCTCAAGATCTTTGCAAATTTGTTTAGAAAATTTGTCACCAATTCCATGTATGTATGTTAGTCCTACTTCAACTATCTTGTTCTGTGGTATGTTTACACCTGCAATACGAGCCATAATTTCTGAGAATAAATTTAGCCTTTTATATAAGAAGTTCTTTTAAAGTCAATGTCTTAAACCCCAAGAATATCGTCTATTTTATTGTATATTTGATCAATTTTTAAACTTCCATCAATTTCATGAAATCCTTCTTTTGAGGAATAAAAATCTAAAACCGGTTTAGTTTGTTCCATATAAATATCGTATCTGGACATTGCAATTTCTTTGTCATCATCTTGTCTTTTTATTAAAAAATTTTTTCCACAATGATGCTCTTCGATTTCTTTTTGATTAAAAAATTGATTAAATATCATATTGCATTTTTCACAGGTCATTCTTCCTGTTATTCTTTTTTCTATAATTTTTCTTTTAACATTTAAAAAAATTATAAATGATATTTTTTGATTAAATTTATTTAATATATTTTCAAGATTATTTGTTTGGGATAAGTTTCTAGGATAACCATCAAAAATTATAGGGTGGTTAAATTTTATTTTTAAGATTGATTTTTCAATTAAATTATCAACGATTTCATCGGAAACAAATTCTCCTTTAGAAATTATTTTTTCAATATCATTACCAAGTTGAGATTTATTTTTAATTTCATTTCTTAGCAAATCCCCTGTGGATAGTTGAAAAAAATTATAATTTTTTACTATGTATAGCGCCTGCGTTCCTTTACCTGCTCCTGGTGGACCAAACAGAATTAAATTCACTTTTTATTTTCCAAATTTAGTTTTTTTAATTAATTGTTCATACTGAGAACTCATCAATCTTGTTTGAACTTGAGTAACTGTATCAATAGCTACAACAACAACAATTAAAATTGAAGTTCCGCCTAAATAAAATGGTATTGGATAATTTGCAATTAGAAATTCTGGTAATAAACATACTGACGTTAAATACAATGCTCCAATTGTAGTAAGTTTAGTCAAAATATTATCTATATAAATTGCAGTACTTTCACCAGGTCTAATACCAGGTATAAAGCCACCATATTTTCTCAAATTTTCTGCAGTTTCGGTTGGATTAAACACTATTGAAGTATAAAAAAAAGTAAAAAAAATTATACCAGAAGCATAAAGCATCATATACAGGGGTTGTCCTTGCGTAAAATACGAAGAAATATTTAAAAATGTTTCATTGTTTGAAAAATTAAAGTTTGAAAATGTTACTGGTAATAATAGAAGCGCTGATGCAAAAATTGCAGGTATAACTCCAGCAGAATTTATTTTTAATGGTAAATGTGAAGAATCTCCACCATAAATTTTATTTCCCATTTGTCTTTTAGGATAATTAATTAAAATTTTTCTTAATGCTCGCTCCATAAAAACAATAAACATAATAGTTGCTATTAAAATAATAAAAATTAAGAAAATTATAAATCCTGAAATTGCTCCCGTTTTACCTAATTCGAATGTTGTTACCAAAGCTCTTGGAATTTCAGCAACAATTCCTGAAAATATTATTAACGATATTCCATTTCCTATTCCTCTTTGTGTGATTTGCTCTCCTAACCACATTAAGAAAATTGTGCCTGCTACTATAGTTGTGACTGTTGTAATTTTAAAAAATACACCTGGATTAATAACTAGATTGGCTGATGACTCCAATCCAACTGATAATCCGTAGCCTTGAACCGTTCCCAAAAGTACTGTTCCATATCTTGTTATCTGTGTAATTTTTCTTCTTCCAATTTCGCCTTGGTTTTTTAAATTTTTAAAATAATCAGAAACACCCGTTAATAATTGAACAATAATTGATGATGAAATATATGGCATTATACCAAGAGCAAAAATAGCCATCCTACTAATAGCACCACCAGCAAAAACATTAAACATTCCTAAAAGTCCTTTCTGGTTACCTTCCATTAATGTTTGTAATTGTTCTGGGTCAATACCTGGTAAAGGTACAAAAGTTCCCAATCTGTATATTGTTAAAATAATTATTGTAAATAGTATTCTATTTCTTAAGTCGTTTGATTGTAGACTTGAGCTCATTTACTATTTTTTATTTTTACAGCACTACCTATTTTGCCTAATTTATCTTTTACTGATTTAGAAACAAAATCTACTTCTATGTCTATTTTATCTTTTAGATTTCCATTCCCTAAAATTTTAATTTTACTGTATTTTTTATTTATTAATTTTAACTTCTTCAGTAAATCTATATTTATTTTTTCATTAGCTTTAATTTTTTTATTATCTATAAAAGATTGAATTTTACCTATATTTAATTTAGCTATACCGATACTTTTAATTGGATTAAAACCTCTTTTTGGAAGTCTTCTGTACAAAGGCATTTGACCACCCTCAAAACTTTTAATTGCAACACCTCTTCTAGATTTTTGACCTTTGTGACCACGTCCTGAAGTTTTTCCTTTACCTGATCCAATACCTCTTCCAGGTCTAATTTTTTTTTCTTTGATGCTATTTGTGCTATTTAAATTAATCATTATCCTCTTTTTTCTATTACTTCAGATATTTTTTTGCTTCTAAGATTGGAAATTTGTTTTGGTGATGTTTGTTTTTGAAGCGCTTTCATACATGCCCTAATAACGTTATGAGGATTAGCTGTTCCTAATGATTTTGCCACTATGTCCTTTATTCCTAAAACTTCACATACGGCCCTTACAGGACCACCTGCAATTATACCTGTGCCTTTAGGTGCTGATCTTAACTTAATTTTTCCAGCACCATCTTTGCCATATATATCGTGATGAATTGTTCTTCCATCTCTTAGTGGTATTTGAATAAGTTTTCTTCTTGCTAATTCATTAGCTTTTTTTATTGCATCTGGAACTTGTTTAGCTTTTGCATGAGCAACACCAATTTTTCCATTTTGATTACCAACTACAACAAGTGCAGAAAAACCAAATCTTCTTCCACCTTTAACAACTTTTGTAATTCTATTTATATGAACTAATTTTTCTAATATATCGTTATTCTTTTCCATAATTTAAAATTCCATTCCATTTTTTCTTAAAGTTTCAGCAAAAATTTTTACACGCCCGTGATATTTATATATACCTCTATCAAAGAAAATTTTTGTTATTTTTTTTTGGTGTGCTTTTTTTGCTAGTTTTTCTGCTACAATAATTGAAAGTTCTGTTTTGTTTTTTTTTAAAATTTTAACATCTTTTTCATTGGAAGATGCTGAAAATAATGTTGTTTGTTTTTTGTCATCAATAATTTGAGCAGAAATATTTTTTGAAGATCTGCAAATACTTAATCTAAATCTTTCTGGATGTGCAACTTTTTTTGCTTTATTTCTAATTCTAAATTTTCTTCTTAACGAAGTTGATAGTTTCATTATTTTTTCTTTCCTTCTTTTCTTAAAATATATTGTCCTTTTTCTTTAATGCCTTTGCCTTTATAAGGCTCTGGTCGTCTAAAAGATTTAATTTTTGAAGTAACCATACCAACTTCTTGTTTGTCAGCACCACTTATTTTTAAAACTGTTTGTTTTTCTACGGTAATTTTAATATTTTCTGGAATATTATAATTAATATCATGGCTAAAACCTAACTGTAGATTTAATTGTTTGCCTTTTAAAGTTGCTCTATATCCAACTCCTATCAGCTCCAATGTTTTCTCATAACCTTTGCTTGTTCCTATAATTGCATTATTTAATAGACTTCTATTCATTCCCCATAATCTTTTTGTGTTTTCATCAATTGTTTTTGGCTTTATTGAAATTTCTTTTCCATCTTTAATATTGAGTTCAAAAGTTTTTAAATCTATATTTAATGATTTCTTTCCTAAAGGGCCTTCTATATTTACACTACTATCCGTAAGAACAACTTTTACTTTTTCAGGAATTGATATATTTATTTTTCCAATTTTAGACATTAAAATACCTTACAAATTATTTCTCCACCAATTTTTTGTTTTCTTGCATCAATATCTGTCATAACTCCCTTTGGGGTTGATATTATTGCAATTCCAAGTCCATTATTTATTTTTGGTAAACTTTCAGCACTTGAAAAAATTCTCCTTCCTGGTTTTGAAACCCTTTCAATCGTATTAATTACTGGATTACCAGAATTATATTTAAGATTTATTAATAAAGTTGGTTTGCTTGTCTCATTATTTACTTTGTAATCTATTATAAATCCTTCACCTTTGAGTACATCGGCTATTTTAGTTTTAAATTTTGAAGAAGGTAACTCAACTTTTTTCTGACTTCTCATTTGAGCATTCTTTATTCTAGCAATCATATCTCCTATTGGGTCACTTAAGCTCATATTTTATCCTTTCTACCAACTTGATTTAACCATTCCTGGTATTTTTCCTTCAAGACCTAGTTTTCTTAATGCAATTCTTGAAATTTTTAATTTTCTGTAAACTCCATGCGGTCTGCCTGTAATTTGACATCTATTCATAACTCTATTTTTTGCTGAATTCCTCGGTAACTTTGAAAGTTTCTGTTGAGCTTTAAATCTTTCTTCTAATGCTAGTTTTTTATTCATAACTATTTTTTTAAGTTTTAGTCTTTTAGAATAAAATTTATTTGATAACTTAATTCTTCTATTATTTTTGTTAATTGCGCTTAACTTAGCCATATTTAATTATTCCTTTCTGTTTTAAATGGAAAATTTAGTTTTTTTAATAATTCATAACTATGATCTCTATTTATTGAAGAAATCACTATAGTTATATCTAGACCTCTAATTTTATCTACTTTGTCAAAATTTACTTCAGGAAAAATAATATGCTCTTTTATTCCAAAAGTGTAATTTCCAAAATTATCAAAACCTTTTGCAGACAATCCTCTAAAGTCTTTAATTCTTGGTAAAGCTATATTGACAAGTCTATCAATAAACTCATACATTTTATCTTTTCTTAATGTAACTTTTAAGCCAGCTTTAGTATCCTTTCTTGTTTTAAAATTTGAAATTGATTTTTTAAATTTTGTAATAACAGGTTTTTGTCCAGTAATCTTTGATAAATCTTCTTCACACATTTTTAAAATTTTTGAGTCATTACCATCGTTGCCAAGGCCCATGTTTAATACAATTTTTACTAATCTAGGAGTCATTAAGTTATTTTTTAGCCCTAGCTTAGATTTTAAATCCGTTTGTATCTCTTTTTTATACAATTCCTTTAACCTTGGTATCATTTTTTACTCTCAATTTTCTTAGTCTTTTTAGTTTCGGCAATTATTGTTAAATTAGATAAATCTAAGAAATTTTCTTTTTCAATAATTCCACCTTTTTTTTCTTTTGTGGTTTTAATATGTTTTTTAATAATATTAAAACCTTTTACTTTCGCTCTGTGTTTTGATCTATCTATTTCGATAATTTCACCTTCTTTATTTTTATCCTTGCCTGTTAAAATTTTTACTTTGTTTCCTTTTTTTATAATCATTATAAAACCTCAGGTGCTAAAGAGATTATTTTCATTTGTCCTCTATTTCTTAATTCTCTAGTAACAGGTCCAAATATTCTTGTTCCAACAGGTTCACCTTTCTCGTCAACTAAAACCGCTGCATTATTATCAAATTTTACTTTAGAACCATCCTCTCTATGAATTCCTTTTTTAACTCTAACAACAACTGCTTTATGTACAGATCCTTTTTTTACCTTGCCTTTTGGTATAGCTTCTTTAACTGCAATTACAATTGTATCACCGATACTGGCATATCTTCTTTTAGATCCACCTAATACCTTGATGCACTCTATTCTTTTAGCGCCTGTATTATCTGCTACTGTAAGTTCTGTTTGAACTTGAATCATTTTTTATCTCCTAAAACTTCAAATTTTTTACTCTTAGAATAGGGTTTGCATTCAATAATTGAAACCTTATCCCCATTTTTAAATTTATTTTTCTCATCATGAGCACTATATTTTTTTTTACTTTTAAGAACTTTTTTAAATAGAGGATGTTGATATTTTCTTTCAACTAAAACTTTAATAGTTTTGTTTTCTTTATCGCTAACAACTATGCCATTTAATATTTTTTTAGGCATTTATTTTCCTTTCTATTAAAGTTTTTAACCTAGCTATACTTTTTTTTGTTTCATTAATTTTTGACGCACTAGTTAATTGACCGTTAATTTTCTGAAAACGAAAATTGAACAAATCTTTTTTTAGTTTATCAATATCTTTAATAGCCTGGTCTTTTGTTAATTTTTTTAGTTCTTTTTTTTTCATTTTATGTAAACCTTTTTATAAACTTGGTTTTAATAGGTAGTTTAGCAGAAGCCTTGTATAAAGCTTCTTTAGCAATTTGTTCAGAAACACCATCTATTTCAAAAAGAATTCTTCCTGGTTTTACTCTACAAGCCCAAAATTCCGGTGAGCCTTTACCTTTTCCCATACGAACTTCAACCGGTTTTTTTGATACAGGTATATTTGGAAACATTCTTGTCCAAACCCTCCCTTGTCTTTTCATGTGTCTAGTTAAAGCAACTCTGGCAGCTTCAATTTGTTTAGATATAACTCTATCTGGCGATATAGCTTTTAGTCCAAAGGCGCCGTAGTTCATGAAGTTACATCTAGAAGCTTTTCCGTGAATTCTTCCTTTGTGTGCTTTTCTAAATTTTGTTCTAGTTGGTTGTAGCATAACTTACTTTTTATTTGTCTCCTGATTAAATTCTTTTGAGAAAATTTCTCCTTTATAAATCCAAACTTTTATTCCTATGATGCCGTAAGTTGTTAAAGCTTCTGCTTCAGCATAATCAATGTCAGCTCTTAATGTGTGAGAAGGTATGCTTCCATCTCTTAACCATTCAGTTCTCGCTATTTCATTACCACCAAGTCGACCGCTAATTGACACTTTGATACCTTTTGCACCAAGTCTTAAAGCTGATTGCATCGACCTTTTCATTGCTCTTCTATAAGAAATTCGTTTAACAAGTTGTTGCGCAATATTTTCGGCAACTAAATAGCTATTAGTTTCTGGTTTTTTTACTTCTTTAATATTTAAATTTACTTCATTACTTGTCAATCCAGACAATTTGTTTTTTATTTTTTCTATATCACTACCTTTTTTACCAATAACAAAACCTGGTCGAGATGTATAAATTGTCACAAAACATTTTTTTGATGTCCTTTCAATCATCACTTTTGATACACCAGAATTGATAACATTTTTTTTGATATATTCTCTTATTTTAAAATCTTCTATTAAATAATTACCAAAATCTTTTTTTTTCGCATACCAAACAGAGTCCCAACCTCTATTTATACCTAGTCTTAAACCTACTGGATTAACTTTTTGTCCCATGCTTTTCCTCTATTTTTTTTATCTCTGATAGTATTATAGTTAAATTTGAATAAGGTTTTTTAATTGCAGCAGCTCTTCCTTTTGCTCTAGGTCTGAATCTTTTCATTATGATTTGCTTTCCACAATAAGCTTCTTTAATAAACAGTTTGTCAATATCATATTGATAATTATTTTCAGCATTAGCAACTGCTGAGGATATTGTTTTTTTCACATCTTTAGATATTCTTTTTTCAGAAAAAGATAAATTTCTTATTGCTATGTCAACTTTCTTTCCAACTATAGATTTTAAAATAGGTTTTAATTTTCTAGTGCTGGATCTTACATTTTTATTTATTGATCTAACTAATTTACTATCTGCTTTGGTATCTTTTTTTTTTTTACCCATAATTATTTTTTATCCGTTGTTTTTGCAATGCTGGCTGCTGCTTCATCTAATTTAGCTTTTTTGTCAGCTGGCGTATGTCCAGAAAACTGTCTTGTAGGAGCAAATTCTCCAAGCTTATGTCCAACCATGTCTTCAGAAACTGTTATTGGTATAAATTTTTTACCGTTATAAATTAAAAAACTAACACCTACAAAATCTGGAATTATAGTTGATTTTCTTGACCAGGTTTTAATTGGTTTTCTATTAATTTCATTTTTTTGTTTGTCTACTTTTTTAATTAAGCTTTCTTCAACAAACGGACCCTTCCAAACTGCTCTAGTCATAATTACTTATTTTTTCTTTCCTTTTCTTCGTCTAATTATAAATTTATCTGTTCTTTTATTATCTCTTGTTTTTAAACCTTTTGCCGATTGTCCAGTCGGTGAAACAGGATGTCTTCCACCTGCAGTTTTACCTTCTCCACCACCATGTGGATGATCAACTGGATTCTTAACCACACCTCTTGTATGAGGTCTAATTCCAAGCCATCTAGATCTACCTGCTTTTCCAATTTTAATATTCTTTTTATCTGGGTTTGATAAAACTCCAATTGTTGCCATACAACGCGAATTGATTTTTCTTACTTCACCGGAAGCCATTTTGACCAAAGAATAATTTCCATCTACACCAGAAATACTGACTGAGGTTCCAGCAGATCTAGCTATTTTCCCACCTGCACCAGGCTGCAATTCAACATTATGAATATCAATTCCAACAGGTATATCTTGTAAAGGCATGCAATTTCCAACTTTAATCTCAATATTTGATCCATTTTGAATTTTGTCTCCGACTTTTATTCTTTGTGGCGCTAAGTAATAAAATTTTTTTTCATCTTCAAATTTAACAAGCATTATGTAGCAAGATCTATTTGGGTCATATTCAATTCTTTCAATCTCAGCAATTGAATCGAATTTTCTTCGATAAAAATCCACTGTTCGATACTTTTGTTTATGCCCACCGCCATGATTTCTAGACGTAATTCTTCCTTGATTATTTCTACCTTTAGATGCATTGTTAACAGAGGTTAAAGGCTTAAATGGTTTACCTTTCCATAATTCAGATCTATCGACTAAAACTGTTCCTCTTGTGGATTTAGTGTACGGTTTAAAAGTTTTCAGAGACATAATTTAAATTCCAGTTGCTAGATCAATGTTTTGACCTTTTTTGAGTGTTATAATTGCTTTTTTATAACCTTTAACCTTTACTTTTCTCCCTCTGGTTAGTTTATTTCTTGATTGTTTGTTTATAATATTAATTTTTGTAACATTAACTTTAAATATTTTTTCAATATTTTTCTTTAAAACTAACTTGTTAGATTTGTATGGTACTTTAAAAATAACTTTATTTTGTTCTGAAAGTTTAGTTGACTTTTCAGTTACTACTGGAGATAAAATTTTATCGTATAAATGTATTTTATTCATATTTTTTTTCCAATTCCTTTATTGAGGTTTCTGTAAAAATTACCTTTTCAAATTTTATCACATCAAAGGCACTGAAATGATTTATATCTGTTACTTTTATACTTGGTATATTTCTAACAGATTTAATTATTTTATCTTTCGAATTTTTATCTAATATAATAAGTGAGTTTTTAGCTTGAAATTTATTCAGCAATAAATTCATTTCTTTTGTTTTTTTAATTTCATTTTTAAAATCATCAAAAACAATCAAATTCTTTGCTTTAATTTTTTCGGTAATTAAAGATGCAATGCTTAATTTTTTTTCAGTCTTATTTAATTTTCTTACTTTGTAGTTTGACTCACCTTTTGGTCCATGAGCAACACCTCCACCAACAAAGATTGGTGCTTTTCTGCTAGCATGTCTTGCGTTGCCTGTTCCTTTTTGTGCATATATCTTTGCTGTTGATCCAGCAATTTCATTTTTTTGTTTAGTTTTAGCTTTTCTGTGTTTGTAATTTGCGTTAGTTTTATAAAGAACATTGCTAATAAGTTTTTTATTAACTTTTGCAGAAAATATCTTATCTAAAACTTCTATAGATATTTTTTTACCATCAATATTAATTTTGTCTATTTTCATAATTATTTCTTTTTCTTTTCAGGTATTTTTTTCAATTTTTCTATAACTTCAATTTTTTCTTTCATTGTTAATTTTGAAACATTTTTGACCGCTTTTTTTACAAGAACTTCAGTATTTTTAGATCCTGGTATAGATCCTTTTAAATAAAGAAGATTATTGTCTAAATCAGATTTTATTATTTCTATATTTTGCATAGTTCTTAATTTATCACCCATATGTCCAGCCATTTTTTTTCCTTTAAAAACTTTCCCTGGGTCTTGCCTTTGACCTGTGGATCCATGTGATCTGTGCGAAACAGAAACACCATGTGTAGCTCTAAGTCCACTAAAATTGTGTCTCTTCATACTGCCAGCAAAACCTTTACCAATCGTTTTTGATCTAACATCAACAAATTTAGCATCTTGAAAAATTTCAATACCAAATTCGTTACCAATTTTATAATTTTCTACATTATCAATTCTAAATTCTTTTAATTTTCTTTTTGGTTCTGTATTTTTTTTTGCAAAATACCCTTTCATTGATTTTGTAAGTTTTGAATTTTTAATTTTTCCAAAACCCAATTGTACAGCTTTGTAACCTCTTTTTTCTTGATCAATTACATCTATAACTCTTCCTTTTTCCATTTTAATAACTGTTACTGGTACTGACTGTCCAGTTTCATAAAACTCTCGAGTCATTCCAATTTTTTTCCCTATTAATACTATCTCGTTCATAATCTAAATTTTAATTTCCACATCTACGCCAGATGCTAAATCTAGCTTCATTAATGCTTCTACAGTTTGTGGTGTTGGTTCAATTATATCAATTAATCTTTTATGAGTTCTTGTTTCAAATTGTTCACGGCTTTTTTTATCAATATGCGGTGATCTCAGAACTGTATATCTTTCTATTTTAGTCGGTAAAGGAATGGGGCCTTTGATATTTGCGCCTGTTCTTTTTACAGTATTAACTATTTCTTCGGTTGACTGATCTAGAACTTTATTATCATACGCTCTTAGTTTTATTCTAATATTTTGTTTTTCCATAATTAACCTGCAATCTTTTTAGTTACTTCATCTTGAACATTTTGGGGTACTTTTGCGTAATGATCAAAAAACATTGAGTATTGCGCTCTTCCTTGAGACATAGATCTTAAACTATTTATATATCCAAACATATTTGCAAGTGGAACCATTGCAGTTATTACTGTTGCGTTACCTCTTTGTTCTTGAGTATTGATTTGTCCCCTTCTACTGTTTAAATCACCAATAACATCTCCCATATAATCTTCGGGAGTGACAACTTCAACTCTCATTATAGGTTCTAATAATTTTAAAGTTCCTCTTGTACAAGCTTCCTTAAAACAAGCTCTTGATGCAAGTTCAAACGCAAGTACGCTTGAGTCAACATCGTGATGTAACCCATCTAAAATTGTAACTTTATAATCTATTATTGGAAAACCAGCTAAAATCCCGTTATCGGCAACTGTCTCTATTCCTTTTTCAACACCAGGTATAAACTCTTTAGGTATAGCTCCACCTTTAATTTTACTTTCAATTTCTCTTCCTTTGCCTGGTTCTAAAGGCTCAACTGAAAGTTTAACCCTTGCAAATTGGCCGGCACCACCACTTTGTTTTTTGTGTATATAATCAAATTCCGTCGCATTTTGTATTGTTTCTCTATAAGCAACTTGAGGCGCCCCAACATTTGCTTCGACTTTAAATTCTCTTTTCATTCTATCAACAATAATATCTAGGTGTAGTTCTCCCATACCTTTAATTATTGTTTGGCCTGACTCTTCGTCTGAGCTAACTCTAAATGATGGATCTTCTTTAGCTAATCTAGCTAATGCTTCACCCATTTTTTCTTGATCGGCTTTTGTTTTTGGTTCAACCGCAATTTCTATAACTGGATCAGGAAATTCCATAGGTTCTAAAAGAATTGGATTATCTTCATTTGCTAATGTGTGTCCTGTAATTGTATGTTTTAGCCCAGCAAGTGCAACAATATCGCCAGCATTTGCTTCTTTGGTATCTTCTCTTGAATTAGCATGCATCAACAACATTCTACCAACTCTTTCCTCTTTATCTTTTGACGTATTATAAATGCCTGTTCCAGTTTTTACCGTTCCTGAATAAACTCTTATAAAAGTTAAAGAACCAACAAATGGATCGTTTGCAACTTTAAAAGCTAACGCAGAAAATGGCGCATTATCCTCAAATTTCATCATCATTTCATCATCTGAACCGGGCTTAATCCCTTTAATTGACCCAATATCAACTGGGCTTGGTAAATAATCAATTACAGCATCTAATAAAGGTTGAACGCCTTTGTTTTTGAAAGCCGAACCGGTTAGAACTGGTACAAAATCGAAATTTATACATCCTTTTCTTACACATTTTATTAAATCTTCATTTTTAATTTGATCACCATTTAAATAACTTTCCATTAATTTTTCGTCTTGTTCAACAGCTGTCTCAACCAATTCTTGACGATATTTTTTACATATTTCTTTTAAATCATCTGGTATTTCTTTTTCCTCCCATGCTGCTCCGAGATCTTCATTTTTCCAAACAATTGATTTCATCTTAATTAAATCAACAACACCTTGGAATGAAGCTTCAATACCAACTGGAATCTGCATTACTAAAGGCTTGGCACCTAATCGATCTTTGATCATATCAACACATCTAAAAAAATCAGCTCCCGTTCTATCAAGTTTATTTACAAAGCATATTCTTGGAACTTTATATTTATCAGCTTGTCTCCATACCGTTTCAGATTGAGGTTCAACACCAGCTACACCATCAAATACCGCAACAGCACCATCAAGAACTTTGAGTGATCTTTCAACTTCAATAGTAAAATCAACATGACCCGGTGTGTCTATAATATTAATTCTATGCTCTCTCCAAAAGCAAGTGGTAGCTGCTGATGTAATTGTA